>JBOGZH010000361.1:0-3313 GCA_050697095.1 Solirubrobacterales bacterium | reverse complement strand
GGGTGAAGCAGGGGATGCCGAGGTAGGTCGTCTCCTCCTGGATGCCGCCCGAGTCGGTGAGGACGGCGGCGGCGTCGGCTTCGCGAATCCGGCCCTCGAGCGCCACGAGGGTGTCGATCATCGTGTTGCCGACGAAGTGCATCCGCTCCTCCGCGATGCCCTCGCGGCGAAGGTTCTCGGCCGCGTCTACTGAGTGCAGGAACAGCAGCTCGGAGAGCTGGTCGGCGACGACGCGGTTGGTCTCCTCCGGCATCGAGCGATCGAAGCTCCGCAGGCCCGACTCGACGTGGCCGAGGCGGATCCCGAGCTTCGCCACGGCGAGCGCGGCAGCGAGGGTCGAGTTGACGTCGCCCGGCACGAGGACGAGGTCCGGCCGCTCCTCGTCGAGCACCGGCTCGAGGCGCTCGATCACGCGGGCGGTCTGCTCACCGTGCGTGCCCGACCCGACCCCCAGCATGTGGTCGGGCTCGGGGACCCCGAGCTCCTCGACGAAGATCTCCGACATCAGCCGGTCGTAGTGCTGGCCGGTGTGGACCACGGCGTGGCGGCCGTCGGGAAGCCGCCGCCGCATCGCGGCGATCACCGGCGCCATCTTGACGAAGTTAGGACGGGTGCCGACTACGTAAACGAGGCGCATTTCAGTTGTCAGTTGTCAGTTCTAAGCGACGATGGTCTCCGACTACTGACCACTGATTACTGATTACTGGCTACTTCAGCGCGTCGATCCGCTTCGCGAGCTCGAAGTCGTTCTCGGTCAGCCCGCCCGCGGCGTGGGTCGTGATCTGGACCCGCACCTTGTCCCAGGAGATGGACAGGTCGGGATGGTGGCCCATCTCCTCCGCGGGCTCCACGAGCTTGTCCACGAACTTCACCGAGCCGACGAAGTCGCCCCGCTCGAAGGTCTTGACGATCTCGTCACCGTCACGCTCCCAGCCCTCGAGCTCGCCGAGCCGGGCCTCGATCGCGCTGTCGTCGAGCAGGTCCACGCCCGGAGCTTAGTCCACCCGCCCCCGGCCGGCGGTAGGTGGCATAGTCGGGGCGTGCGGATCGCCAGCCTCGTTCCGTCCTCGACCGAGATGCTGTTCGCGCTCGGCCTCGGCGACGGCGTCGTCGCCGTCACCCACGAGTGCGACCACCCTCCCGAGGCAACGACCCTCCCCCACCTCACTCGAAGCGTGATCCCCGAGGGGCTGACCCCGGGTGAGATCGACGCCGCCGTGCGCCGGGCGACCGCCGAGGGCCGGGCCCTGTACGAGCTCGACGAGGAGACTCTTGGGCGCCTCGACACGGACCTGATCGTCACCCAGGCGCTGTGCGCCGTGTGCGCTGTCTCCTACGACGACGTCCGCGCGGTCGCCGGGCGCCTCGCCACCGATCCCGACGTGATCTCGCTCGATCCCGAGACCCTCGCCGAGGTGTTCGACGACGCCGTGCGGCTCGCCGACGCGGTTGGGGTTCGCGAGCGCGGCGTGCGGCTGCGCCACGAGCTGCGGGCGCGCGTGGAGCTGGTCCGCGAGGCGGTGTCCGGCGAGGCCCGGCCACGCGTCGCCGCCCTGGAATGGCTCGACCCGCCCTACATCGGGGGGCACTGGGTTCCGGAGATGATCGAGGCGGCCGGGGGCTCCGACGTGCTCGGCAAGGCGGGTCAGAAGTCGCGGCTCGCCGGCTGGGATGAGATCGAGGCGGCCGGCCCGGAGGTCGTCGTCGTGATGCCGTGCGGCCTGTACGCGGACGAGGCGCTCGAGCAGGCGCTCGAGAACCGCAACCGGATCGACTCGCTCGGAGCCGAGCGCGTGCTCGCGGTCGATGCGGCCGCATCGTTCTCGCGCCCCGGCCCCCGGCTCGCCGACGGCACCGAGCTCCTCGCTCACCTGCTGCATCCGGAGCTCGTCCCCGGTCCGGAGGGGATGGGCTGGCGCCCGGTCGCAAAGGAGCCGGTACGCCCACCTGTGTGACGCCCGCCGTTCGGCGTGGCGTCGGTATCAGGAGGTGTCAGCCGACGCCGGGCGTACCGCTCGAGGCGGCGGCCAGGAAGGCGCCGCCGACCGCGACCGCGCCGATCAGCAGCAGGCCGAGCGCCTCGAGTCCCGGCGCCCCGCTGCCACGGCGCTCCCCGGCGATGATCACGCCCGCCGCCGCCGCGCCGCCGAGGAGTCCGCCGATATGGCCGCCGATGCTGATCCCGGGCACGCTGAAGGTGAACACCAGGTTCAGAACCACCCACAGGCCGATCTGCGAGGCGAGCTGCTCCACGCCGCGCTGGCGGGCGACCAGGAAGGTCGCGGCCATGATCCCGTACACCGCGCCGGACGCGCCGACCGTGAGCTGGTCGGGGTCGAGCAGCAGGGCCCCGAACGAGCCGGCGAGCAGGGAGACGAGGTAGATCCCGACCATCCGCACGGTCCCGATCCCCTCCTCGAGCAGCGTGCCGAGGATGTAGAGCACGAACATGTTCAGGAACAGGTGCAGCGGCCCCGCATGCAGGAACCCGCTGGTCACGATCCGGTACCACTCGCCCCCGTCGGAGATCGCCGGCCCGAGCAGCCCGCCGTCGGCGATCAGCTGCCCGCCGCCCTCGAGCGAGGCCGCTCCTCCCCCGCCGCCGATCTCGGCGATGAACACGATCACGTTGAGGGCGATCAGCGCGTAGGTCGCGTACGGCGTTCCAGAGCGGTGGATCGGCAGGGTCCGCGCGCGGGTCCGCTCGCCCGCGCACTCGGGACAGCGCATCCCCACCGGCGAGTCGTACATGCACTCGGGGCAGATCGGTCGCCCGCAGCGAGAGCAGGAAACGTTCGTCTCCCGACCGGGATGGCGGTAACAGGTCTCGGCCATCGGGGGGCGGAATGTACAGCCCCCGCGTCGCCACCCCCGAGCGTTCGACGGCGTACCTCGGCCCGGGTCTAGTCCAACCGCGCCCGCAGCAGCGGCGTCGTCGTCGGTTGCGTGCTCCCGCCGCGTGGCTCGCGGGTCACCATCACCTGCTCGGCGTCCTCGAGCCCCGGGATCGCCGCCGTGGCCGACCCACCGCGCCCGGGGACGAAGACGGTGGAGGGCTGAAGCTCCGCCTCGCCTTCATCCCGGACCCACGCCTGGAAGACCTGATCGCGCTCGAGCCGCGGCAGGCCCCCCGCGCGCAGGGTTCCCTCGTCCCCCTCGACGACGAGCTCCCCGTGCGCGGCCGGCGCCTGCGGGGCGGCGCTGAGGAGGAAGGTCTCGGTGTCCGGCCCGCCGCGCAGCGCGTACCCGGCCACCCCGGCGCTGACCACGGCGGCGGCGGCGAGCGCCGCGATCGCGGGACGCGGCACCGGGA
>JBOGZH010000360.1:0-3514 GCA_050697095.1 Solirubrobacterales bacterium | reverse complement strand
CCGCGGAGTAGCGGTCAATCGCGAGCTCGGCGCGAGGAGTCATGCTGCCGCTTTGGTTTTCCGTGCGCGGCGCGTGCGCTTCGCGGTAGAACCTCGCAGCTCACGGACATCGCGAAGCTGGTGGCGTCCAGTCTTCCGGGGAAAAACGCTCGGGCGTAGCTCCGCGGTCAGCTGACTCTACGCGGCGATCACCTCCTTCGCCTCGTCGGTGGTCGTGGGCTCCGCGGAGCCGCCGGCGCCGCGACGGATGCGCTCGATCTCGGCGACCGTGCGCGGGGTCATCTCGACCCCCCGCCAACCGCGGCTCGACAGCTCGAGCACGGCCCAGATCAAGGACAGCGCCGACGTCTCGCCCGGGAAGCGGCCGATCACCTTGGTGCGGCGACGGACCTCGACGAAGGTCCGCTCCAGGAGGTTGGTGCTGCGCAGGCGCTTGCGGTGGACCAGCGGGAAGCGCAGGTGGGCGACGAGCTCGTCGACCGAGCGCTCGATCACCGCCATCGCCGAGGGGTAGGAGCGGCTGTAGTCGGCGACCAAGGCGAGCAGCCCCGCCTTTGCCTCGCCGACCGAGGCGGCCTCGTCGAGGGCCTTCCAGTAGCGCGCCTTGACCTCGCGGTGGTGGCGCCGGGGGAGCTTCGCGAGCACGCCCCTGAGCGCGTGCACCGTGCAGCGCTGCTCGGCGCTCCCGGGCCACAGCTCCGAGACCGCCTTCCAGATCCCCGGCGCCCCGTCGGCGACGATCAGCGCCGGCGGGCGCATCCCGCGCTCGGTCAGGTCGCGCCCGAAGGCCAGCCAGTCCTCGTAGCTCTCCCTGCTCCCCAGGGCCAGCCCGAGCAGGATCTTTCGGCCCTCGAGGGTGATCCCCCAGGCGCAGAGCACGCCCTCGGCCGGCTCGTCCTCGGGACGCAGCTTCAGGTAGAGGGCGTCGAGGAAGCAGTAGACCACGTCGTGCTCGTCGAGCCGCCGGCGGCACCAGGCCCGGTAGCGCTCCCGGGTGTCCTCGCAGATCCGCGACACGGTCGACTTCGAGACGACCCGCTCGTCGAAGGTCTCCTCGAGGGCGGCCTCGACGTCGCGGACCGACAGCCCGCGCAGGAACGAGCAGATCACCAGCGTCTCCAGGGCGTGGGTGCGGGCCACTCCCTTGCCGACCACCCGGGATTCGAAGCCGAGCTTCTCGGCGTCGCGAAGGCGCGGCCGGTGAAGCTCGATCGGGCCCGACGTGGTCCTGACCGTGGTCGGCTCGTAGCCGTTGCGGTGGGCGACCGGATCCTCGGCTCGCTCGTAGCGCGCTCGGCCAAGGAACTCGGTCACCTCGTCCTCCATCGCCTGCTGGATGATCAGCCGGGCGCCGAGGCGGGCGACCGCCTCGATCGGGTCCTTGCTGCCTTCGATGCCGGCCAGCTTCTCGTCGAGTTCGCGGCTCAGCCGCTCGCTGGGGGGTACTCTCGTTTCCATCTGGGCGTTCCTCCTGCTCGTCGTTGCCTTGACTGAGCGGAGGCTACGCCCGGATCTACTTTTCCCCGGCTACGCGGACGTCACCCAGCGCAGCCCGAGTAGCTCGGAGCGACGCAGCCCGCTCATACCGGCGGTGAGCACGACGATCCGCAGGACTGGACCGAGGACGTCGCGAGCTGGTGGGGGCGCGGGGCCGCGACGCCCGCGACGCGAAGGTGCGGGCGCGGGGCTCACCACCTCGCCAGGAATCGCCCGCACCACCGCGTCGAGCTCGGTCATGTCGAGGAACTGGAGATCCGGGTTGGCGTCGCGTGCGCGCCGGCGCTTCGGTCGTTCGGCGCGGCCCACCGGGTTGTCGCGCGTCCACCCGCGGTCGATCGCATGCTCGTAGACGCCGTGCAGGAAGACGAGGACGTTGTGCACGCTCTTCTGCTTGAGCCCTGACGCGACCATTGCGGACGCCAGCGCCTCGACATCTGCTGGCGCGACCTTGTCCACCTGCGCCGCTCCGATGTGCGGATCGATGTGAACCCGCTGCATCGACCGACACCCCACGAGGTAGGACTTCCGCGCTCCTTCCAGCGACAGCTTGCGGCAGAGCGAGTCGACCGCATCTGTGACGGTGACCCGCTCATCCGAAGCGACGGGTGGCCGGCTCTCCTCTTCCTGCTGCTGGAGCGCCCGGAAGCGGCGCTCAGCCTCGCTGCGTGTCAGGCCCTCACCCGAGCCGGAAGTCCGCGCCGCCCCAATCCTGCGGTTGAGGCGGCGCCCGTCGGAGGTCCGCCAGCGCCCGTAGTAAGCGCCGTGTTTCGTGTACAGCTGGCCCGTCCCGTAGGTCCGTCGCCGCGCGGTCATCTCGATCGATTCTCCCGCGCCCCGCGGCGGCAGGGATCGCGCGCGCCCCCTTTGCCGGGGAGGAGTGCCGCCCTCCTAACGCCGGGGCTGCGATCGGTCACGGATCGGACCCGGCGCCTCATGCGCTTCGAGCGTCTCGACCCATCGCTCGATCGCCTCCACCCGGTAGCGGCGGTACCGGCCCAGCGTCACCGTGGGGATCCTGCCCCGGCGAGACTGCTCGTACACCCACGAGACTGGGACGCCAAGCAGCTCGGCCACGTCCTGCGCTGTCACGAGCGACCGGCTCACGGATGATGTTCGGTCTGGCTCAACAAACCCCTCACAGACACGTGGCGCCGAGCGGCCTTGAGTCCGCTCATCGGCCGATCTCAGCCCCGAGCGCCCGCGTCGACTCTCGGCCCAGCTCGCGCTCGGCCACGCGGGTGCGCAGGGCGTCGAGCTCGCGCTGCGCGGCGCGCCACCGAGCCCGCGCGTCACGTGCGCGTGGCTCCTCGCCCAACGCCCGCACGGGATCCCGAACACCAAGGAGCTGGCGATGCCGCTCCAGGGTGTCCACTCCTCGCTCCCACTCGAGCCGCCGGCGAAGTCCCTCAGGGCGGTCACCGAGCGCCTCGGTGAGATAGCGCGGCTCCGCGGTGATCGCCGCCTGAACGCTGAGTCGGCGGCGCTCCGCGAGGATCCGCTCGATCGCCGCGGCGCACTCGCGTTCGGCGGGTTCGGGCACCGCCTCGCGCCCGGCGCGTTCCTGTATCCGAAGCGCATCGACTCCCTCCGCAGCGTGTTCGCGGATCGCTTCGAGCCGCGCGCGCTCCGGGCCACGCGCTGTCGAGCCCTCAAGCGCTCGAGCGGCCTCGGCGAGCTGAGCCTCGGCGTCGCGCCGAGCCGCGGCGGTCGCGTCGGCGCGTCGAGCGGGCGGATCGTCCCGGTTTCGCTCCATCCTGTCCAGCTCGCTCACGAGCTGCTCAGTCGAGCGCCCCTCCAGCTCGCCCCTAAGCCGCTCGTCGATAGCCAACGCTTGCTGCTCGCTTCGCTCCATGCCGCGCCCCAACTCCTCGGGGCCGATGTCGCGCTCGTCCCTGGCCGGCGCGATCTCCGCGCGCTCTACCGGCTCGCGGGAGACCGCGTATAGCTCGGTCCCGTCGCGGGCGCGGGTCAGCGCCGTGTAGGCCTCCTCTTTCGAGAGCGCGTCGCCCAGAAC
>JBOGZH010000359.1:0-1729 GCA_050697095.1 Solirubrobacterales bacterium | reverse complement strand
GAGAAGTACTTCGCCGGGCTGCGGACGATGCTCGGCCTCGACCAGGTCATCGCGATCAACGTCGGCGCCGCGCCGACGCCGGTCGAGGTGCTCGAGTTCTTCCACGCGATCGGAGTCCCGATCGGCGAGCTGTGGGGCATGTCGGAGACCTGCGGGGTGGCGACGTGCAATCCGCCGGAGCGGATCAAGATCGGCACGGTCGGGCCGCCGGTGCCGGGGGTCGAGATCAAGCTCGCCGAAGACGGCGAGGTGATGGTCAAGAGCGACTCGGTGATGCCCGGCTATCGCAACATGCCGGAGAAGACCGCGGAGACGATCGACGAGGACGGGTGGCTTCTCACCGGCGACATCGGTGAGCTCGACGAGGACGGCTACCTGCGGATCGTCGACCGCAAGAAGGAGCTGATCATCACCGCGGCGGGCAAGAACCTCTCGCCCGCGAACATCGAGGCGAAGCTGAAGATGATCCCGCTCGTCGACCAGGCGGTGGCGATCGGCGATCGGCGCCAGTACGTGAGCGCGCTGCTGACGCTGGACCCGGACCTCGCGACGGCGTGGGCCGGGAAGCAGGGAATCGACTCGTCGGACCTCGCGGCGCTGTCCGAGGACCCGAAGCTGCTCGAGGAGATCCAGCGCGGGGTCGACGAAGCCAACGAGGGGTTGGCGCGCGTCGAGGGAGTGAAGAGGTTCAAGGTCCTGCCCGAGCCGTGGGAGCCCGGGGGAGACGAGCTCACCCCGACGATGAAGCTGAAGCGCAAGCCGATCTCGGAGAAGTACCAGGCAGAGATCGCCGCGCTGTACGCCGACTGAACCCAGGTCGCCAGTACCCTTGGTGTCGATGGCTTCGAAGCGCCAGATATGGGTGGGCAAGGTGCCGATCGGCGGGGGTGCCCCGGTCGCCGTGCAGACGATGACGAAGACCGAGACGGCCAACCTCGAGCCGACGATGGAGCAGATCCACAAGGTCGCCGAGGCGGGCGCCGACATCGTCCGGGTCGCCGTGCCCCGGGACGACGACGTCGAGGCGCTGAAGACGGTGGTCAAGGAGTCGCCGATCCCCGTGATCGCCGACATCCACTTCAACTACACACTCGCGCTGAAGGCGATCGAGGCCGGCGCGCACTGCATCCGCCTCAACCCCGGCAACATCGGCGGAGAGGACAAGGTCGCGCAGGTGGCCGAGAAGGCGACCGCGGCGGGCGTTCCGATGCGGATCGGCGTCAACTCCGGCTCGCTCCCCAAGCATCTGCACGAGCTGGAGCGTGAGAACCCGGTCGCGGCGCTCGTCCAGGCCGCGGTCGGGTTCGTCGAGCTGATGGAGCGGCTCGAGTTCGAGAACTTCAAGGTCTCGATCAAGTCGACGAGCGTTCCCAACACGATCGCCGCCAACCGGCTGCTCTCCGAGCGGGTCGACTACCCGATCCATCTCGGAATCACCGAGGCGGGGACGAAGTGGACCGGCTCGCTGAAGTCGGCGGTCGGGCTCGGCACCCTGCTCGCGGACGGGATCGGCGACACGAACAGGATCAGCCTCTCGACCTACCCCGCCGAGGAGGAGGTCAAGGTCGCGTGGGAGATCCTCAAGGCGCACGGCCTGCGCGAGCGCGGCCCCGTGCTGATCGCCTGTCCGACCTGCGGCCGCCTCCAGTTCGACATGGACACGGTCGTTGCCGACATCGAGCACCGGCTCGAGGGTTATGAGGAGCCGATCGAGGTCGCGGTGCTCGGC
>JBOGZH010000358.1:0-12284 GCA_050697095.1 Solirubrobacterales bacterium | reverse complement strand
ATCCGCGCCAGCGACGCTCAGATCCTTGTATCCGAGGCGCTTCGCTCGTACCTCGAGCGCAGCCACGACCTCGACCTCGGCTCGACCTCGCTGATCGCCCCCGGCGGGTTCGCGCGCCACACGATCGCCCCCCCGTCGCCGAAGCTCTCGGCCCGCGACGGGCGGGTGCACATCGCCCTCGCCGGAACCGCGGACGGCGCCCCCGACCACGGGCGCTGGTACGTCGACATCATCCGCAGGCTGGTCTCCCTCGGGCTGGTCGTCCATTCCCATTTCTTCGAGCCGCCGACCTTCGACATGGGCGACCTCTCCCTCGACGCCTATCACGCGCTGGCCCGGGAGCTCGACGACTACCACCTGCATCCGGCCGTCCCCCATCGCCACGGCACCGCGCTCTCGGAGCTGGTCTCCCGCTACGACCTGATGGGCGTCTTCCACGAGCTGGAGGCCGCGCATCACAACGAGTCCGCGACGCTGGTCGTATGCCTTCCGACGAAGGCGGTCTGCGGCTGGCTGCACGGGGGAATTCCGGTGGTCTGCTTTCCGCACTACCGCGGCGTGGTCGAGCAGATCGAGGCGTTGGACATCGGCTTCGTGATCGAGAGCTGGGAGGACCTGGTCCCGATAGCCGCGAATCGTCGGGCGATCGCCTCCGCCACGGAGCGCTGCCTCGCCTGCCGTGACCGCTTCACCAACGAGTGGAACGCCGAGCGGATCCGCGCCTTCGTGGCACCGCTTCTGGGCCACGCGGGCGACCGTACGCGGGTGTGATCAGCCAACCAGCAGCGGCTCAAGCGCCCGCCAGTTGGCCTCCCGGTCGCGTCCCAGGGTGAGACGCCAGACCGAGGAGCCGCGCAGCGCGGCGGCGCAGCAGGCCGCTCGCGTGACCGCCGGCCCCGCCTGGCCGAGCACGTCGCGCAGCCCCTGCTGCAGGACGAACTCCATGCCCTGATAGACGCCGACGCCGACCACCGCCTCGCGCAAGAGCGTGCCGACCGCGGCGCGGCGGGGGAGCTTCTCCAGAGCGGCCCCGGTCCCCAGCGTGCGCCGCCCGATCACGAGATCGCGGAGCTCGGCGGGGCCGGCGGCGATGCGATCGGCAAACGCATCGAGCTCCAGCACCAGCTTGGGATGGAACTCCATGCGCTCGATCCGGCGGGTGCGACCGGCGGGAAGCGCATCTGCGTCCCCGACGTTCACGCCGAGCCGCAGCGGGAACGGGTGAAGGCGTCCCCGGCGGTCCAAGAGCGGGCTGTCCTCCGACAGCAGGCGCACCCGATCGTCGCGCAGCGCGCGCAGCGCCAGCGTGCTCTTGCCCCCTCCGGACGGGAGCATGACCGCCACGGCGCCGCTGCGACCGACCAGGCCCAGCGAGTGAAGCCGTACCAGCCCGCGCGCCTCGAGCGCGGCGCCGGCCTGCGAGAGGACGAATTGGTAGACGGCCTCGTGGACGAGGTGCTCGTCGCGGCCCTGCACGACGAGCCGGCCGGCACCGCGATCGAACACCGACAGCGCTTTGCCGAAGTAGTCGATCACGGTGAGGGGCCCGTGCTGGTGGACGACGTTGCGCGGGGTGACGAACGAGGCCGCCACGGGGTCGAAGCGCGCGTAGTCGGGGTCCGCGTCCTCAGCTATGACCTCGACGTCGTTCGCCCCGCCGCGGGAGCCGGCGTCCGGGCCGCAGAACCACGCGAAGTCCAGACGCGCCTGCTCGACCACCTCCGGCCAGCCGTGCACCGTGACGCGAAAGCCGTGGATGTCCAAGCCAACCGCGGCCGGCTGCGCCTTCGGATCGGCATCGGCCGCAGATCGGAGCGGTCGCGCGATTCGGCCATCATATGCGCTGGGGAGAAGGCCTCGCGCGGGCTGCGGCCGCGTTCGCTCGGGGTACTCTGGCGTCCGCTATGCAGGTCGCGCCGTCGAAGCCCGCAGGGTCCCGCCTCCGCGTGTTGCATGTCGGGCCCCTGTATGTCAACCATCTCCGACGCTGGGCCGAACACGCCGCCGCACTGGGCTGTACGGTCAGCGCCGCGGGCCACGTGCGCCCGAAGCGGCGTCCGATCGAGCTCACGGACGTCGCCGACCACGTGGAGATCGCGCCCGAGGGCCTGTGGGAGCTCGGCACGGCCCGCCGGGTGGCATGGCTTATGTCTGTCCTTCGCAGGCTCCAACCCGACCTGCTCCACGCTCACTGGCTCCCCACCTGGGGATACTTCGCGACCCTCTCGGGCCACCGTCCCCTCGTGGTCACTCCGTGGGGGTCGGACCTCTACCTCGCGAGAGGCGCGGAGCGGAAGCGCGCGGATCGGGCATTGAGAAGCGCCGACGGGGTGCTCGCGCGATCCCCCCACATGCTGCGCAACATCCTCGCTCGCGGCGCTTCGGCCGAACGGATCCATCGGGTGGACCTGGGCGTCGACCTCGGGCGCTTCCGCCCGGCGTCGCCGGGCGAGCAGGCGCGGGCGCGGCACGAGCTCGATCTGCCCGCCGGCCCGATCATCCTCAGCTTTCGGGCTGGCACGCCGCTCTACAACCTCGATACGGTCCTCGAAGCATTCCGCATGCTGCGGGCACGGCTCCCGGACGCGACGCTGCTGATGCTCCACGGCGGCGCCCCGCTGTCCCGACCGCTGCGGGCCTCCCTGCACGGCCTGGACGAGAGCGACGGCATCCGCCTCGTCGGGGATCTTCCGCACGCGAACATGCGCTGGTACCTCACGGCGGCGACCGCCGGCGTCTCCATCCCGAGCTCGGACGGATCGCCGAGCTCCGTGTGGGAGGCTCTTGCGTGTGGGCTTCCGGTCGTCCTGTCCGACCTGCCCCAGATGGAGGAGCGGCTCGGCGAAAGTGAGGCGGTGAGGCTGGTCGAGCCGCGCCCCGAAACGGTGGCGTCGGCGCTCTACGACGTGTTGGCGCACCCGCGGCTCCAGGACGGGATGGCGCGTGCGGCACGCGCGTGGGCGGTGGAAAACGCGGACGAGCGCGAGCAGGTGGCGCGGCTCGGGAGGGTGTACGCGACTATGCAGAGGGGGTCCGTCGCTCGGCAAGAAGCGCCGTCCGGCGTTCGGCAGCCGCCAGCGACGTCAGCGACTCGGGCGGCGGCGCCGTCCTGAAGCGCGCCTGCCCGTCCTCGAACCGCCGGTAGAGGGAGAGCAGCCGCGGCGCCTCCGCGTCCCAGTTGAACTCCGTCCTGACTGCCGCCTGCCCGCGCCTCCCCATCGCCTCCGCCTCCTCGGGGCGCCTCAGCAGATCCTCGATCGCAGCGGCGATCGCCGCCGGGTCGCGCGGATCGACGACAAGCCCACAGCCGATGCCGCACACGATCTCCCGCCACCGGGGCAATTCGGGAGCGATGACGGGAATGCCGGCAGCCATGAACTCGAACAGCTTGTTCGACCGGATCGGATCGCCGTGATTCGGCAGGGGATGGAGCAAGATCAAGCCGATCTTGGCGCTGAGAAGCTCGCGGACCAGCACCCGGTGGCGCTGCCAGGGGATGAATTCCATCCGGCTCCAGGCCTCGAGCCTCCGCGCGCTCCTCGCCAGCTCAGGAGGCGTGAACCAGCCGATCATCCGCAGGCGGCAGTCGAGATCGGCGGGAAGCAGCTCGAGCGCCCGCACCATCTCCCAGAAGCCACGAATCTCGCGGATGTTTCCGGTGTAGACGAGCGTGTTCCGCCGCTTGCGGTAGGGGCGAGACCCGGGTTCCACCTCGGGGAGTGCGAACTCCCGGTGGCGGGGAAAGTTGCGAACCACCACGGTGCTGGTGGCCGGGAACTTCTCGGCCAGGGCGGGAGACGCGCAGACGAACCCGTCCAGCCCACGCTGCGCCAGCGATTCGAGCACGATCCACATGAACGCCTTGAGCAGTCCCAGCAGCGGGTGGGCGACGAGCTTGGAGCGGGCGTGCGCCGGGTAGTCCTCGTGCACGTCGTACACCACGCGCGCCCCGGAGAGCTTCAGCAGCAGCCCGAGCGGGATGAGGTGCGGATCGTGAAGGTGGTAGATGGACGGCCGCAGCCTGAACGCCCACCGCGCCGCCCGCAGCAACCGCGCCCACTGGCGCCTCGCCAGAGGGCGAGTCGAATCGTTGGCGACGGAGTGAAGGAGAACGCCGTCGACCTCCGTCGCCGGAGGGGCGCCGACGATCAGGTGGACCTCGTAACCGGCCCCCGCCAGGGCTCTGCACTCCTTCTCGAAGATGCGAACATCGAGCGGCTTATGGATGATCGAGATGTGCGTGACGCGCATTCGCGGGCGGAATGGGTTGTAGGCGGGAACGATCACCGACACGGCCGCGTCCCGGGGTCGGTACGCTAGCCGACTCGCTGGTATGAGCACTGGCGTTTCGTCAGCTTTCAGGGAGATCACCGCCGAGCGGGAAGGCGAGTACGTCGCCAAGGGACACAATCGGCGGCATTTCTTCCCGCACCGGATCTACCACCTCCCGAAGTGCGGCCCGGATGGATTCAAGCTCGCCGAGCGCATGTGCGGAAGGGACAACCCGGCGATGATGTGGGAGCTCGTCCTCTACGCCGACCCGGCGATGCTGGCCGAGTTCCCTGCGGACCTCTTCTTCGACGACGAGCTCATCTGGCATCAGCAGCAGTTTGGCCGGCCCGGGCAGGTGGCGAGCGCCAGCATCGTCCTCGACGGGAGCACTGTCTACTCGATAACCCACGTCTCGGACCTGGTCCAGAGGATCTCGAGGCGCCGGGAGCACAAGACAAGGATCGAGAAACGGTTCGAGGGCTGGTGCCACATGCTGCTCAACGCCGTCCTGGCGTTCGCGGAGGAGCATCGGGCCCGGCGCGTATGCACGCCGACGGCGGCGCTGGCACGGCGGCACACCGACCCCTCCCGCGCGGTCGGGATCGGCCTCCTCGACCGGATCTACGACCGGACCGTCAACGCGCTGCCTCCGGCGCGTCGGGACGGGGAGTGGTGGGTGATCAAGGCCGCGGACGTCGGCGATCGGGTGGTCACGCCCGAGCGGGGAACGGAGACGCACCCGAAGCCGAGGACGATCTGCATTTGCCACGACGTCGAGCGAGGCATGGGCCATGCCGATGTGGATCCCGCGTTCGCGCGGCGGGCAGAGCGGACGTCGCCTCGTGATCTCTCCGCCATGCGGCAGGTCGAGGCTGACCTCGGCGTGAGAGCGACCTACTTCGTTGTGGGGTCGCTCCTATCCGAGCTGAGAGATGGCCTCGAGGCAGAAGGGCACGCGTTGGGGTTCCACTCCTTTGACCATCGCCTCGAGCGGGGCCAGCTTCGGCGCTGCCGCGAGGTCGACTACCGCATCAAGGGGTACCGGCCGCCTAGCTCCCGGATCACACCCGAGCTCAGCGACCGCAGCCTGCTCTTCCACAACTTCGAGTGGCTGGCGAGCTCGCCACGATCCCTTGGCGTCACCTCTCCGGAGATGCGCGCCGGCCTGGTCAGGCTCCCGATCGCCTTCGACGACTTCCCGTTGCACGAAGGGCGCCTGCCATACGAGGAGTGGGAGCGGACTGCGCTGCGCGTCGTCTCAAGAAGCGACTTCGCGGCGATCAGCCTCCACGACTGCTACGCGCCCCGCTGGCTTTCCGACTACCGCGGCTTCCTGGAGCAGGTCCAGGAGATGGGGGAGCTGAGGACCTTGGACGAGATGGCGGCCGATGTGACCCTGAGCTGTGCCGCGTAAGCGGCAGGTCGAGTACGCCGATGCCAAGCCGAGCACCCGCCTCCAAACGCCCAGTTAGGGTCACCGTGGACGTCGAGGCGGCCGCCGACCGGCTCGGACGTCGTCACCCGCTTGCCTACCGCCTGATCCGCCCCCCGTGGCGGCTGCTGATGCGCCTGCTCGGCCGGCCGACCTATTGGGACGCGCGCCGCCACCACCGCTATTACCAGGAGGTCGTGCGACTGGCGCAGCGGCACACCCCCGCGGGCGGGCGGGTCATCGACGTCGGCGCGAAGGAGGTCGAGCTGTTGAGGCAGCTGAGCTGGTTTGAGTCGCGTGTGGCGCTCGATACCCGCTACGTCATGCCCCGGCCGGGAATCGAGACGGTCATCGCCGACTTCCACGAGTACGAGCCGGACGGGCTGTTCGACCTCGTCCTTTGCCTTCAGGTCATCGAGCACCTGCCCCGGCCACAGCCCTTCGCCCGCAAGCTGCTGCGCACCGGTCGGACGGTGATCATCAGCGTGCCCTACGGCTGGCCCGCGGGAGAGCATGGGTCGCACGTCCACGATCCGGTAGACGACGCCAAGCTGCGCTCCTGGACCGGCGCCGCGCCGGTCGAGACTTCGCTTGTCGAGGACGGTAAGCAGCGGCTGGTCGCCGTCTACAGGGGTTCGACAAGCTCGGCGTACGGCTAGAGCACTCCGCGAGCGTTCGTGCCCGGACGGCAGGACGACAACGACTCACGCGATGGACAGCGCCAGGGGCGCGTTCGCCGGCGCCCTGTCGACATAGGTCCGGAACCAAAGCTCGAGCTGCAGGAGCGTCCAGATCCTGTAGGCATGATCGCGCGAGCCGTCGAGGTGCTCGGAAACGATTGCGCGAAGGCGCTCCTCGCGGAAGAGGCCCCTGTCGAGCGCCCGCGGATCCAACAAGACATCGGCCGGGAGCCGCCGCAGGTTGCGACGAAGCCAATCGCCAATCGGGATCCTGAAGCCCATCTTCGGCCGCTCGACGATGCCCTCCGGCAGCCATTCGCGCATCGCCTGCTTGAGGATCCGCTTGGTCGTCCCCCCGTCGAGCTTCATGCGAATTGGAAGCGAGGCGGCGAGCTCCATGATCGCCGGGTCGAGCAGGGGTGAGCGGGCCTCCAGCGAATGAGCCATGGTGGCGATGTCCATCTTCACGAGCAGGTCGTCGGGCAGATAGGTCTGGACGTCTACGTCCAGCAGCCGCTCCACCACGTTGCCCGCATCGGACGCCAGGTAGGGGTCCCGCAGGACCGAGAGCCAGGGTCGGGCCCCCAAGCTATCGAGGAACTCGGGCTCGTAGAGGTCTGCGCGCGCAGATTCGTCAAAGTAGACGTGAGCGCGCCGGGCCGCGTACTCCTCGTACGGCGCAAGCCTTGGTTGCCTCCCGTCTGTCGAGGGGGCAAACCGCAGGTAGCGCTGATAACCCGCGAAGTTCTCGTCTCCCCCGTCGCCGTTCAGCGCGACGGTCACGTGGCGGCGGGTCAGCTCGGCAAGAGCGAAGGTTGCCAGCGCGGACGAGTCGGCGAAGGGCTCACCGTAGTGCCATACGAGGCGGGGCAACATCTCCATCGCCCCGAAATCGAGCGCCACCTGGTGGTGCTCCGTGCCGAACAGGCGGGCGACCTCGCGCGCGCTGGCTGTTTCGTCGAAGCCATCTACATCGAATCCGATCGAGAAAGTCTTCACCGGATTCGCACTCAGCCGTGCCATCGCGGCGACCACCGAGCTCGAGTCGACACCGCCAGAGAGCATCGCTCCGACCGGCACATCGCTGCGCAGGCGCAGACGGGTCGCCTCTAGGAGCGCTTCTCTGATCAGCTCACAGACTTCGGCGTCACCGGCCTGCGTGTAGTCGTCTCTATAGGACAGCTTCCAGTACCGGCGGGTCGACACGACCCCGTCGCGCCAGGTCAGCGTGTGTGCCGGCGGGAGCTTGCGGATCGCCGAGAAGGCGCTCCTCGGGCACGGAACGCACTGGTAATGAAGGAAAGCATCGATTGCCCGGTGATCCACGTCGCGTGGAACCGCTCCGGATGCCAGGATCGCTCTCGGCTCCGATGCGAACCACAAGCGGCCCTCCCGGCATGAGTAGAAGAGCGGCTTCTTGCCCACTCGATCACGCGCGAGGATGAGCAAGCGGGTGTCCCGGTCCCAGAGCGCGAACGCGAACATGCCGCGGAGCCGATTCACGCAGGCCTCGCCCAGTTCCTCATAGAGGTGAACGATCACTTCCGTGTCCGAATGGGTGCGGAAACGGTGGCCGGCACGAGCAAGCTCCTCACGCAGCTCGCGGAAGTTGTAGATCTCGCCGTTCAGGACGACGACGACAGAGCCGTCCTCGTTGTAGATCGGCTGATCTCCGCTCTCGAGGTCGATGACAGCCAGGCGTTGAACGCCGATCGCAACCCCGTCATCGGCGAACAGCCCTCGCGAGTCGGGACCGCGATGCTCCATGGTCCGGCACATGCGCTCGACCAGCGCGGGCTCGACGGGACCGTCGCTCCACAGCTCTCCGGCGATTCCGCACATGCCTTCCATCCTATGAGGCCGGAAGGGGCACCGGAGGACGGCGTGCGCGAGGCTTGCCCAGGCATTGATTGGCCGCCGTGCTGGCCGCAGGCGCGTTGATAGGGTGCGGCGTCTCTATGGAGGAGACTGCGCTCCTGACCAGGGCTGTCGGCTGAAGAGCCATGAGAGCCCTTGTTACCGGCGGGGCCGGCTTCATCGGATCAAACCTCACCCTCCGCCTCCTCGAGGAGGGGCACGAGGTTCGTGTCCTCGACAACCTGTCGACCGGTCAGCGATCGAACCTGCCTGGGTCCGACGTCGAGCTGATCGAAGGCGACGTCCGTTCGTTCGAGCGGGCCAGCACGGCGACCAGGGGCGTCGAGGTCGTCTTCCATCAGGCTGCCCTCCCGTCGATTCCGCGCTCTCTGGACGATCCGCTCACCTCGAACGCGATCAACGTTGATGGAACCCTGAACGTCCTATTGGCGTCGCGCGACCATGGCGTGCGCCGGGTTGTCGCGGCATCCTCGAGCTCCGTCTACGGCAACGCGCCCGGAATGCCCAGACGTGAGTCCGGATCGGTCGCCCCGGTCGCGCCCTATCCCGTCTCGAAGCTCGCCGCAGAGCAGTACTGCCTCGTCGTCAGCCGTGTCTACGGGCTTGAAACCGTCGCCCTGCGCTACTTCAACGTCTTCGGTGAGCGGCAAGACCCGCGCTCCGCCTACGCCGCGGTCGTGCCGAGGTTCGTCGAGGCGATCCTGCGCGGCGAGCCGCCTACGATCTTCGGCGACGGCACGGCGTCCCGAGACTTCACCCATGTCGAGAATGCCGTCGACGCAACGATCGCCGCAGCGACGGCCGAACGAGCTGCCGGGCTCGCGATCAACATCGGCACGGGGAGCAGTCGCACGATCAATGAGCTCGTCGATGCCTTGAGCAGGCTCCTGGGAGAGACCCTCGTCCCACAGCATCTCTCGCCGCGCGTGGGAGAGGCCCGGACGAGCCTGGCGGACATCTCGCTCGCGCGCGACGTGCTCGGCTATGTTCCCGCGATCGATTTCGAGACCGGCCTCGAGCGCACGATCGCTTGGTTCAGGGAGCACCGCCACCGAGCAAGCGCCGAAGCGACCGGCCACACGTAGGCGCAAGAAATCGCTCGGCTATGCGGCCTAGAACCCGAGCGAACTCCGCGTCCTCGGTCATCATCAAAGGGGCGGGGCTATCCAGTCCCCGCCTGCTCGACGCTCAGGTGTGCCACCTCGTAGCGCTCTACCGACGCCGTCTCGCCGGGGCTCGTGACTTCCTCGCGAACCCGCGTCGCCTCGTCCTCGCTCGCCCGCATTGCCTCCTCGTCCTGCCACAGGGAGATGACGACGACCGTTCCGCTCTGCCGGTCGACGAGGAAGACGGCGCCCTTCATTCCCTCGGTCTGACCGAACTCGGTCGGCAATACCCCCTTCTTGGCTTGCAGGGTCTCCTCTATGGCGTGGGGCGCCGCGCCCTCGTAGCGCGTCATGCGAGCATGCATGTGCTCCTCCTGGTGGTTTTGGACTCGCCTCGGCTCTCACCCTATCCGCGCGGCCGTGCGAGAAGACGGGTCGCGGGGTGTTACGCGCCTACAGCTCGGGTGAAAAACCCTCTAGCGCGGTTCAGAACCCCAGCGCGAACTTCGCGTCCTCGGTCATCATCGAAGGGGCGCGGCGTCCGGCGGGTATCGTGCTGTCCGGAAAAGGGCTTTCCAGTGCGGTTTTGCGTCCGGCCGGTACTGTCACGCATCGGCCTGTCTGGCGGCGTTCGTTAGCCACGCGTTAGCTACCGGCGGCGGCCGGCCTCGGCGATGGATCACGGTGCGATCGGCTCGGCGGCCATCTCGGCAATCCCGTCGACGGCGATCGGGGCGGCTGGGAGTGGAACTCCTGGCAGTTTCTATTCGTGCCCTACCGGGTGCACAGGTACACGGGGCCTTGGCTCGAATACGCCGTCAAAGACGGGAGATGACGGTGTTCAAGGATCGACTGACAGTCATCGTCCCGGCCTACAACGAGGCCGAGACGCTTGCGGACACCCTGCGCTCGCTGCGGCGGCAAACGCTCGCGCCGGCCGAGATCGTGGTCGTCGACGACTGCTCGACCGACGAGACCGCCTATATCGCTGGGTCGTTCGGGGTGACGGTGCTGCGCCCGCCCGTGAACACCGGCTCGAAGGCTGGCGCGCAGACCTTCGCGCTCGACGGGGTGCGGACCGACCTGGTGATGGCCCTCGACGCCGACACCACGCTCGCGTTCGACGCGATCGAGCTCCTGCTCGCCGCGTTCGACGATCCGGAGGTCGCGGCCGCCTGCGGGTTGGTCCTCCCGCGCCGGGTCTCGACCGTCTGGGAGCGCGGCCGCTACGTGGAGTACCTGCTCGCCTTCAGCCTCTTCAAGCGGGTCCAGGAGCAATACGGCAAGCCGCTGATCTCCTCCGGCTGTTTCTCGATCTACCGGACCACCGATCTCCGCGCGATCGGCGGGTGGTCCAGCCGCACGTTGGCGGAGGACGTGGACCTCACGTGGACGCTCTACACCGCCGGGCGCAAGGTCCGCTTCTTGCCCGAGGCCGTGTGCTACCCGGTCGAGCCGCACAACCTCGAGTTCCTGGGCAAGCAACTGCGACGGTGGTCGCACGGGTTCATCCAGAACGTGCGGCTGCACTGGCGCTCGGTGCTGCGCCTCGGGTACCTGCGCTCCGCCGTCGCGGTCGTCTTCTGGGACGCGCTGTTGGCCTCACTCGCGTATCTGGTGCTGATCCCCGTGCTCGCGGCCGCGGTGGATCCGCTCGTCCTGCTCGCCTACCTGATCGATGCGCCCGTCGTCCTCGTGCCCGTGGTGTGGCAGGCGTTCAGCCGGCGGGAGGCCGGTCGAGCGCTCGTCAGCTTCCCGAGCTTCTTCGTGTTGCGGCTCGTCAACGCGCTGTTCATGCTGCGGGCGGTCTGGCGTGAGCTGATCGTCCGGCGCCCCCTGCTCGAGTACGAGAAGGGGCACTGACGTGTCGCCCGGACTTCCCGTAATCGGCCTGGGCGCTCTCTTCTGCGTCATCTCGGCGCTGGCGGCGCCCGTCGTGGAGCTCGGGCGCGTCGCGCGGGGTCAGAGCAGCGTCGCCAGCTGGATGCGCGTTGGGAGGCAGTTCGCGCTCGCTGTGGCGATGATCGTCGCGTTCGTTCTCACGCTGTGGCTGGTCTACGCGCTCGTCACCGGGAGCGGGGTAGCCGGATTGTCTCCAGGCGGCGCGGTGGCGCTGCCGTCGGTGTTGATCGGGATGAGCGTGGGGTTGCTGGCAGCCCTCCTAGCCGGTGCAAAGGGAATGGAGCTTGCGATGCGTACCCGTCTCCCCCACCCGCCCCCGCTTGCGGTCCCGGCGAGGATGCCTCGGCGGCGATCGCTTCTGCAAGGCGCCGGCGTCCTCGCCGCGGTGTGGTTCCCGCTTCTCGGATTCGGGGCGGACGGGCTCAGCTCCGACGGCGTGGTCTCCCGTGGCCCGGTGCCCGCGGTGGAGCGCTCCGCCAGTGCGGAGGTCGCGGGAGCAGTTTCGGCGCGCAAGCGCGTCGCCGACTCCGCCGGCGACGAGCCAGTACCCGACGGGTCCTCGCCCGCGTCGTCGAGCGGCGGGGAAGGGGACGGCGCCGTTGGCCCCTCATCGTTGCCTGGAGACGAACTCGAGCTGGCGGCCGAGTATGAGGCGGCGCCTGAAGGCGACACCGGCGGGAGCGGTCGGGTCCCGAGGACGGGCGGGGTGGCGATCTCCAGCGAGACCGGCGGAAACGGTCCGGTCCCTAGGACGGGCGGGGTGGCCGCCCCCTCCAAGTAGCCGACCGCCGCTCAAAACCCCAAGAGCGGTTTCGCGTCCGCCCCGTACCGTCCCGTATCGGCCCGTCCGGCGCCGTTCGCTAGATACGCGTTGCGTCGCCGTCGCGCTGACCTTCCGTCCGAGCACCGCAACTACCCGGCTGCGGGGGGTTTCAAGTTCGGGGAGAGTGATAGGCAGGAAGAACCGCTGCATTTTTGCATTGAAAGGCATGAGCACATGGGACAAGCCGTGAC
>JBOGZH010000357.1:0-7852 GCA_050697095.1 Solirubrobacterales bacterium | reverse complement strand
CGACACGGTGAAGCGCGCCCGCGAGCCCCGTCGCGCGCGAGGGGAGGTGGCGCGCGGCGGCCCCACGGTCGCGAAGACGGAGAGCCGCGACCATCTGTGGGCGGCGCAGACCCCACAGGTGTTCCGCGCCGACGCCCTCCGTGAGGCGCTCGGCGCGAGCACGCGGCGCGTCGCCGAGGCGACCGACGACGCGTGGCTGGTCGAGAAGCAGGGCGGCAAGGTCCTGATCCATCCGTCTGCGCCCGACAACCTCAAGGTGACGACGGGATTCGACCTCCGGGTGGCGGAGCTGCTGCTGGCGGGGCGCGGGCGTGGTGGCTGACCAGGTCGCGCTCGGGGAGATGCGCACGTGGTCGGGGCTGGGTGGGGGGAGTGGGGGTGACGCCGCAAACGCCACACTCGACGACCCGTTGCTCTCGATTGTGCGGTTGACGGCGTATATGACCGTCAACCGCACACTCGTCGTCCAGCGGGGATCGAATGTGGGGTTTGCGGCACCCTTCTCCCCACCCAGCCCCATCGACCGCCCCGGGCCCGGCGGCGGTTGGAACTGCTCACTGCCCCTAGTCCCGCAGCATCACCCACACAACCGCAGCGAGGAATCCGATCTGGCCGAACGCCAGCGCGGTGCCGAAGTTCGCGGCGCCGAGCGCGGCGGCGAGCGCCGTGGCGACGACGAACGCTCCGACGATGACCGTGAGGTCGCGCGCGATCACGGTCACCCGCTCGGCGTCGGCCCCTCGGCGCCGGGGGCCTTCCCACGCCGGCTGTGCCCCATCGGGAGTCCGGCCGCCTCGCGGGCCTCGGCGTGCCGGAGGTGCTCGACGCGCCGGTGCGTGTACAGCCGGCGCTGCAGGTACAGGGTGCCGATCCCGGCGAGGAGGAGCGCGCCCAGGTTGAGCGAGAGCTGGCCCATCGCGCCTCCCCATTCGGGCCAGTCCGCCAGCGCGGCAGCGACGCCGATGTTCGCGGCGGCGGGAATCGTCGTCACCGATATCAGCACCCCGATCAGGGCCCCCGACTTCGCCGCGGTGAGCGAGAGCACCCCCGCGGTTCCCGCCAGGAGGGCGACGAGGAGGGAGAAGAGGTCGGGGTTGGAGATGAACGCGGTGAACGGATGGTCCTCCTCCGCGAAGCTGTCGGGGACCAGTCCGGTGAGGTTGAGGGCGATCACGAGCAGAAACGCCGCGGTGATCCCAACCGGGAAGCCGACAACGACGGCGAGCAGCGAGCGTTTGAGGAGGTCGCCGCGCCGCTGCACCGCTGCCACGCACAGCCCCGCAATCGGGCCGAACTCGGGGCCGACCACCATCGCCCCGATGATCAGGACGAGCTGGTCGGTGACGATGCCGACCGCGGCGATCATCATCGCTACCGCCATGAACGCGAGGAAGCTGGCCGAGAGCTCGACGTTCTCCGAGGTGCGCGACTCCACCTCTTCCCACACCACCGCGTCCGAAGGCGCGCCCGGGGCGGCCTTCTCGGCCCGAAGCGCGGCGGCCGAGATCTGGGAGTCGATCTCCTCGATCGAGATCGACCCCTCGACGTCGATGTCGAGCTCGCGCAGGTCGCCGATGACGACGCTGGTGTCCTCGCGGGCGACGTCGCACAGGATCACGTCACCCTCGGGCTTCCGGGCGGCGCGCTCCAGATAGACGAGGTTGGAAACCGATGGGATGCCCCCGAGCAGGTCGAGTACGTGCTCGGCCTGGTAGCTGGGGGCCACGATCCGCAGGTGGATCACGTGGCGGTTAGCGTACCTGGGCCGTGCTGACGGACTATCACCTGCACCTGCGGCCCGACGAGCCCGAGGCGTCGCCCGAGCGCTACTTCACCGACGCGAACGTCGAGCGATACCTCGACGCGGCTCGCCAGGCCGGGATCGAGGAGATCGGCGTCTCGGAGCACGTGTACCGCTTCCGTCAGGCCCTCGACGTCTCGTGGCATCCGTTCTGGGCGCAGCAGGCGAGGGACGACCTCGACGCCTACTGCGACTTCGTCCGCACGACGCCGTTGCGGCTCGGGATCGAGGCGGACTTCGTCACCGGGGCCGAGGACCGGATCGCGAGCCTGCTCGAGCGGCGCGACTTCGACTACGTCGTCGGCTCCGTGCATCGGATCGGCGACACCGCGATGGTCGATCACGCGGGATTCGACGTGTGGGAGCAGGACTCCGACCCCGACCGGGTGTGGGAGCGCTACTTCGGGCTCGTCGCCGAGGCGGCGCGGTCGGGGCTGTTCGACATCCTCGGCCACCCCGACCTCGTGAAGATGTGGGGGCCGGAGCGCCCGTGGCCGGACCGCGACCCCCGGTTTCACTACGAGCCCGCGGTGGAGGCGATCGCGGAGGCGGGGATCGCGGTGGAGCTCTCGACCGCCGGGCTGCGCAAGCCTGTGGGGGAGATGTACCCGTCGCGCGAGTTCTGCGAGATGTGCGTCGAGGCCGGGGCCGAGTTCGCACTCTCCTCCGACGCGCACGCACCCGGCCAGGTCGGGTACGAGTACGGGCGCGCCACGAAGCTCCTGCGCGAGCTGGGAGTGGGGGAGATCTGCGCGTTCGAGCGCCGCGAGCGGCGTCCGGAGCCGCTTTCATGACGGGTGCTTACCGGGTCGGGATCGGCTACGACAGCCACCGCCTCGTCGAGGACCGCAAGCTCATCCTCGGCGGGGTCGAGATCCCGCACGACAGGGGGCTCGCGGGCCACTCGGACGCCGACGTGCTCACGCACGCGGTGATCGACGCGCTGCTCGGAGCGTGCGGGCTCGGCGACCTCGGGACCCTCTTTCCGCCCGACGAGGAGCGGTGGCGCGACGCGGACTCGATCGACATGCTGGGGATCGCGATCGGCCGGCTCTCCGGCCGGCCCGTCAACGTCGATGCGACGGTGATCTGCGAGGCGCCCCCGCTCGCGCCGCACCGGGCCGAGATGGAGCGCCGGCTCTCCGAGGCGCTCTCCGCCCCGGTGAGCGTCAAGGCGACGAGCAACGACGCGATGGGCGCGATCGGGCGCGGCGAGGGGATCGCCTGCGTCGCGGTCGCTGTCGTCGAGACGTAGTGGCAGGGGTACGCTACGGGCGTGCCGGTGCGCTCCATAGCCGGGAGGCTGCCGCTCGGATCGTTCGCGAAGCGGGTGAGCCTCGGGCCCCTGGGGAGCCTCGATGACGCGGCGTTCAACCTCCGGGTTCTCGCCGAGGCCGGCGTGATTCGCCCCGTTCGGCCCGACCGCTTCGCGCGCGGGCTGCGCCAGCTCGCCCGCTGGGGGACCTCACCCGCGGGCGGCATCGCCACCGCGGCGATCGGCCACCCGGACGAGCCCGCGGTGGAGGATGACGCCGGCTCGCTCACGTTCGCCGAGCTGCACGGCCGCTCCAACGCCCTTGCCCGCGGGCTGCGCTCGACGGGGATCCGCGCCGGTGACTCCGTCGCGGTCATGTGCCGGAACCACCGCGGCTTCATCGAGGCGACCCTGGCATGCTCGAAGCTCGGCGCCGACGTGCTCTACCTGAACACGGCGTTCGCGGGCCCGCAGCTCGCGGATGTCGTCGAGCGCGAGGACCCGGCGGCCCTGATACACGACGGTGAGTTCGCGGAGCTGCTCGCCGAGGCGGGCCGCGACGTGTGGCGATTCGTGGCCTGGAGCGAGGACGGCGCCGAATTGGAGGACCCGACGCTGGATGAGCTGATCGGCGCCAACGACGGCTCCGAGCTCGATCCCCCTGAGGACTCGAGCCGGTTCGTGATCCTCACCTCCGGGACGACCGGAACCCCGAAGGGCGCCCAGCGCGGCCAGCCGGACACGCTGGGGCCGCTGGCGTCGCTGTTCTCGAAGATCCCGTTCCGCGCCCGGGAGCGGATGATGATCGCCGCGCCCCTGTTCCACTCCTGGGGCTTCGCGCACTTCAACCTCGGGCTGGCGCTCAACTCCACCTACGTCCTGCGGCGGCGCTTCGATCCCGAGGAGACGCTGCGCGCGACCGCGGAGAGCGGAGCCACCGCGCTCGTCGTCGTGCCGGTGATGATGCAGCGCATCCTCGAGCTGCCCGACGAGGTGATCGCCCGCCATGACCTCAGTCGGTTGAGGGTCACCGCCGCGAGCGGCTCGGCGCTCCCCGGCGAGCTGGCGCTCGAGTGGATGGACACCTTCGGCGACAACCTCTACAACCTCTACGGCTCGACCGAGGTGGCGTGGGCGACGATCGCCACCCCGCAGGAGCTGCGCGCGGCGCCCGGCACCGCCGGCACTCCCCCACGGGGGACCAAGGTGAGGATCGTCGACCACGACGCGCACGACGTCGCGCCGGGGAAGACCGGGCGCGTGTTCGTCGGCAACGAGATGACGTTCGAGGGCTACACGGGGGGCGGGAGCAAGGAGCAGCTCGCCGGGCTGCTCTCCAGCGGCGACGTGGGCCACTTCGACGAGGCGGGGCGCCTGTTCATCGACGGGCGGGACGACGAGATGATCGTGTCGGGCGGCGAGAACGTGTTCCCGCGCGAGGTCGAGGACCTGCTCGCGACTCACGAGTCGATCGCCGAGGCGGCGGTGATCGGGGTTCCGGACGATGAGTTCGGGCAGCGGCTGAAGGCCTTCGTCGTGGTCCGCGAGGAGATCGAGCTCACAGACGACGACGTGAAGGGCTACGTGAAGGCGAACCTCGCTCGCTTCAAGGTCCCGCGCGAGGTCGAGTTCCTCGACTCGCTCCCCCGCAACGCCACCGGGAAGGTCCTGAAGCGCGAGCTCGCGTAGTGACCGCTGCAGGGCGCTGACCCAAATAGCATCGGTGCCGTGCGTGAGGTTCTGATCCGCGACACGCTGAGCGGGGGGCTGCGCTCCCTCGAGCCGCGCGAGCCGGGAAGGGTCGGGATCTACGCCTGCGGGCCGACCACCTACTCCCGGATCCACGTCGGCAACGCCCGGCCCTACGTCGTCTTCTTGCTCCTGAAGCGGTTCCTCGAGCACGAGGGGTACGAGGTGGACCTGGTCGTCAACGTCACCGACGTCAACGACAAGATCTACGACGCGGCGCGAGAGGCGGGGGTGCCCTCGGAGCGGCTCGCCGCGGAGATGACCGGTGCGTACGTCGAGGACACGGACCGCCTCGGGTTGGGACGCCCCGATCACGAGCCGCTCGCCTCGGAGACGATGGGGGAGATCATCGCCCTGATCGAGGCGCTGATCGCGGGGGAGCATGCGTACGAGTCCGGGGGCGACGTGTACTTCCGCGTCCGCAGCTTCGGCGGGTACGGAAAGCTCTCCAACCGGCGCCCGGAGGACATGGACCAGGGCGAGGAGGCCGGCACCGAGCGCCTCAAGGAGGATCCGCTCGACTTCGCGCTGTGGAAGGCGCAGAAGGAGGACGAGGACACGGCCTGGGACTCGCCGTGGGGGCGGGGACGCCCCGGGTGGCACATCGAGTGCTCGGCGATGGCGGAGAACCTGCTGGGCGCCGACTTCGCGATCCACGGCGGCGGCTCGGACCTGGTGTTCCCCCACCACGAGAACGAGATCGCACAGACCGAAGCCGCGCGCGAGCTTCCCCTCGCCCGGATCTGGATGCACAACGGGATGGTCCAGGTGGCGGAGGAGAAGATGGCGAAGTCGGTGGGCAACATCTTTCAGCTCTCGGAGGCGCTCGACCGGTTCCCGCCCGAGACGCTCGTCGCGTACCTGATCTCGGGGCACTATCGACAGCCGCTCGAGTTCAGCGATGAGGCGCTGCGGGAGGCCGAATCCCGCGTGGAGCGGATCAGGAACTTCCTGCGCGAGGAGATCCCGATCGGGGACGACGCCTTCGTCACGACCCAGAGGGACGAGTTCTTCGGGGCGCTCGCCGAGGACTTCAACACTCCGCGGGCGATGGCGGCCCTGTTCGAGCTCGTCGCCGAGGGGAACCGCCGTCCGCTTCCGGGCGCCCGGGAGGCGCTCGAGGAGATGCTCCCGATCGTGGGGCTCGGCTCGCTGCTGGAAGCGGGGGAGGGGGTGCCCGACGAGGAGGCGACGAGCCTGCTCTCCGAGCGCGAGGAGGCGCGCGCGTCGGGAGACTTCGACCGCGCCGACCGGATTCGCGAGGAGCTGGGGCGCAGCGGCTGGGAGGTCCGCGACACGCCCGAGGGCGCGCGCCTCGTGCGGCGCGGCTGAGCTTGGTGTCCGAGGGCCCCAACCGCGACGTCGTCTACGGCGCAAACGCGGTCGCCGAGGCGCAGGCGGGGCGGCGTCGCGTGCACCGGGTATGGACGGCGGACGAGCTCCCCGCCGCCGAGCTGACCCGGATCGCGGGCTCGCCCGACCATCAGGGGCTCGTCGCCGAGGTGGACCCGTACCCGTACGCGGACCCGGCCTCGTTGCTCGGCTCGCCCTCCGCGCTCGTGGTGGCGCTCGATCAGGTCCAGGACCCGCGCAACCTCGGCGCGATCTGCCGCTCCGTCGAGGCCGCGGGAGCCGCGGGCGTGGTGATCCCCGCGCGGCGCTCCGCGCAGGTGACCGCGGTCGCGTGCAAGGCCTCCGCCGGTGCGGTGGAGCACCTCGCCGTCGCCCGGGTGCGCAACCTCGCCGACTGGCTCGCCGACGCGAAGCGGGCGGACGCGTGGGTCTACGGGGCGCGGCCGGATGCGCCGACGCGCCACGACTCGGTCGACTGGAGCGGGCGCGCGGTGCTCGTCCTCGGGGGCGAGGGGAAGGGGATCCGTCCCAGGGTGGCGTCGGCGTGCGACGCGCTCGTCGCGATCCCCCAGGCGGGGCGAGTCGGATCCCTGAACGTGGCCGCGGCCGCCTCGGTGCTGCTGTTCGAGGCGCTCCGACAGCGGAACCCACTCCGCTAGCAGCCGCTCCGGACGCTGCAAGCGTTTTTGCACTCCTTGCGCGCAGGGGTTGACAGAACTACACGCGGGCGTACACTGTTCGCTCATAAAGGTGAACCTCAGGTTGAGAGTTGCGGCCTGCGGTTCGCCGGGAACGGCGCTCAGGGGAGGTGCGGCGCCACTACGACCCCTACAGAGGAGGGTTCCAGTGGCAGTTCCTACCCAGGAGTTCGCGCCCGTCGTCTCCCAGCGCCGGCAGCCGTCACCGCGGCAGGGGAGCGAGCCTCGACCTGAGGTTGAGGATGAGTATCTGGTCGCGCTCGCGAAGCGCGGCAACCCCGGCGCCTACGACCAGATCGTGCGGCGCTACCGGGGCTTCGTGCGCCTCAAGGCCTCGGCCTACTTCCTGCTCGGCGGGGACGCCGACGATCTCAACCAGGAGGGGTTGCTCGGGCTGTTCAAGGCGGTGCGGGACTTCCGCAACGACCGGGAGTCGAGCTTCCGCAACTTCGCGGAGCTGTGCATCACCCGCCAGATCATCACCGCCGTGAAGACGGCGAGCCGGCACAAGCACGCCCCGCTGAACCAGTACGTGTCGTTCGGCCAGTCGCCCGCCGGGCAGGGCGACTCGGACGCGACGCTCGAGGACGTGCTCCCCGGGCCGGCGATCAACGATCCCGCCAACCAGTTGATCGCGAGCGAGGAGCTCGACAGCCTCGTCGCGTGCCTGTCCAGCGTGTTGTCCGATCTCGAGAGCCGGGTCCTGTCGCTGTACCTCGACGGGCACTCCTACGAGGCGATCGGCGAGCAGCTCGATTGCGACACGAAGACGGTCGACAACGCGCTCCAGCGCGTGAAGCGCAAGGTCGGCATCCACCTCGCGTCGCGTGAGGTAAGGCTGTAGACGACGGTACCCCCTGAACTTCTCGTCGGCGTATGCCGATAATTGAGGTGTGCGTGCCGATTCGAGAGGGTGGAATGACGATCGCCCGTTCCGGCGGGCGCACCGCCGCGCGCTCGGCGCGTGCGCCGTCCTCGCCCTGCTCGCGCTGAGCG
>JBOGZH010000356.1:0-1559 GCA_050697095.1 Solirubrobacterales bacterium | reverse complement strand
GCCCGGCGCAGGGCCCATCGCGCGCTACGCGGCCTCGAGCCGGGGCCTGTCCGCCGAGAGGCCGAGCTCACGCGCGACGTCGGCGAGCACCCGCACGGCGCGGCGCAGCTCCGGCTCCTCGTGGGTGGCCATCACCGTGAGGCGCAGCCGCGAGGTCCCCTCGGGCACGGTCGGCGGACGGATCGCCTGGACGAAGACGCCGCGCTCCAGCGCGCGCTCACACATCGCCATCGTCGTCCCCGCCTCGCCGACGACGATCGGGAGGATCTGCGTGCCCGAGCCGGGGCGCTCGAGGCCGTGCTCGCGCAGCTCCGAGCGCATCAGCGCGGCGTTTCGCCGCAAGCGCTCGACCCGCTCGGGACTCGACTCGATCAGCTCCAGGGCGGCGAGGGCGGCGCCCACCGAGGGCGGCGGTAGTCCGGTCGAGAAGATGAACGGCCGCGCGGCGTTGATCAGCAGCTCGACGATCTCCGCGGACGCGCACACGTAGGCGCCATAGCTCCCGAGCGCCTTGCCGAGCGTGCCGACGATCACGTCGACCTCGCCGCCGAGCCCGGCCGCGGCGACCGCGCCGCGACCTCCCGGGCCGATCGCTCCGGTCCCGTGCGCCTCGTCGACGAGGAGCCGGCAACGATGCTCTCGCCCCAGCTCGACCAGCTCCCCGAGCGGGGCGAGGTCGCCGTCCATCGAGAACACGCCGTCGGAGACGATCAGCGCCGCGCGATCGCCGGCCTTGCGCAGCCCCCACGCGAGGTGGTCCATGTCGCAGTGGCGGTAGACGAAGCGCTCCGCCCGCGACAGACGGCAGCCGTCGATGATGCTCGCGTGGTTGAGCTCGTCTGAGAACACGACCTCGCCGCGCCCTGCGAGCGCCGCGATCGTCCCCGTGTTCGCGAGATAACCCGACCCGAAGAGCAGCGCGGACCCGGTCCCCTCGAACGACGCGAGCCGCTCCTCGAGCTCGCGGTGGAGGTGCATGTTCCCAGAGATCAGCCGCGACGCGCCCGCCCCGGCCCCCCAGCGCATCGCCGCCTCCGCCGCGGCCTCGCGCACCTCGGGGTGCTCGGCGAGCCCGAGGTAGTTGTTGGAGCACAGCAGCAGCACCTCGCGGCCGTCGAGCAGGATGGTGGGCCCCTGGGGGCCATCGACGAGGCGCATCCGGCGGTGGAGCCCCGACCGGCGGAGCTCCTCGAGGCGCTCGACGATGTCCATCACATGCATCAGAACATCGACCTGCCTGTCACCTCGCAGTCGGGGGCTTCGCCCCCGATGCTCGGCGCGATGATCACTTAGTCGCCCCAGCCGGCGGGGTCCGTGCTCTCTTGCGCCGGCTGTGGGCTCGGGTACGGCGGTGGCTTGTGCTTCGTCTTCACGACGCGGAGGTGCTTGGCGGGATCCCAGAAGTTCGCCTCCTCCTGGCTGTCGATCAGCTCGTCGATTGGCGTCTCCGGCGTCTCCCCGCTGAGCCACCCCGAGCGGTTGTCGGGCCGCGGGTTGGCGCCGTTGTCGTCCTGGCGCGCGACGTTCAGGCCCAGCTCCTCGAACATCTCGCGGTCGTC
>JBOGZH010000355.1:0-14076 GCA_050697095.1 Solirubrobacterales bacterium | reverse complement strand
TCGTCCACACCTGAAAGGCGTGCTGCTCGGCCTCGATCCCGGTCTCCCTCCCCCGGGCGGACAGCCTGAAGGGGACGAACACCTTGTCGCCCGCGCCGAGAAGCTCTCCCTCCGGCACGATCCGGATGTCCTCCATCGCCTCCTCGAAGGACTCGAAGTAGCGGCGCATCCCTGCCTCGCCCCGGTAGGTGTCCGGCTCCATCGCGAGGTCGGGAGGAGTGGTCATCGCGAATTCGGGATCGAGGAGCGGTGTGAGCGCCTCCCACCCGTCGCGCGCGACGGCCTCGAAGCCCCGCCGGACGATCTCCACGTTGTCCTCGGACACGGCTACAGCTCCCACCCGAAGCGCCGCCCGCTCACGGACTCCAAGCGCTCGACGTCGGGCGCGAATCGCGACCGCAGTCGCTCGGCGACCGAGTCGGGGATCGCGGGGCGCTCGGCCGCGGCGCCCTCGGGATCGTGGACGACCCGTTCGACGAGCCAGCGCAGCGACTCGGGGAGGCGGTCGAAGTTGCGGTCGAGCGCCCGCAGCCCCGGGAGGCGCACCGTGCGGTCCATGAGCCGGAAGCGCCCCGTGCGCTTGCCGGTCCCGGTCTCCCATTCGCGGGAGAACTGGTCCGAGGAGAACGAGTCATCGACCCCCAGGAAGCCGAACAGGCGTCGCATCGTCTCCTCGCGGCGCTGCTTCAGCTCCTCCTGGGTGACGAGCTCGATCCGCTCCGCCCCGAGGCGCTCCAGGTAGGGCTCGACCTGCATCGCGTACATGCTGCGCTGGATGTAGGCGCCGTCGGGGTCGTCGAGCGCCGCCTCGAGGGAGCGGGTCTCGTACCCGCCCGCGACGTTGTGAAGGTAGTGGGACAGGCTGCGCTCGACCGGGTCGCGGACCATGTAGATCACGTGCGGATCGCCGAGCACCGAGCCGATTCGCTCCGCGACGCCGTCGAAGCGCGGCAGGTTCGTGTAGTGCGGCGAGGACTCCCCCCGCACCGGAGCGGCGCGGCGGAAATGGCTCGCGTACCAGTCGGCGCCGAGCGGCCAGTTGAGCTCCGCGACGAAGAAGTTGAGCTCCTTGGGGCGCGACATCTGCACCTCGGGATGGAGGTCGAGATAGTGGTGAAGGCTCGTCGTCCCGCACTTCAGCCCCCCGATCACCACAAGGTTCGGAAGCGCCGCGTCCCGAAGGCGACGGCGCGGGACCCGGGTTGCGCGCCGAGATCGGAACCGCTCCCGGGCGCGCCGGACCATCGCGTCGTCCGCGGGATCAGCCGCGAGATCGGGCACGGCGTCAGCCTGCGCCGAGCAGCTTCGCCGCCTCGCGGAGGTTCTTCGCCTCGGCGGTCGGCGGCTTTCGGCCCTCGAGCTTCTCGCCGCTGCGGTTGACCCAGATCACCGGCACGTTCATCTTCAGCAGCGGCGCGACGTCCGCGTTGTAGCCGACACCGATGTGCACCCAGCCCTTCTTGCCGCCGATCCTCCGTGCCGCCTCCTTGAAGTGCGCGGGGTCGGGCTTGTAGCTCCGCACCTGCTGGGCGGTCACCACGAGGTCGAGCTCGGTGCGAAGGTGCCGGCGGGAGAGCCCGAGCAGCTTGTCGTCGATGTTGGAGACGATCCCGATCTCGTACTTCGCCTTCAGGCGGTCCATCGCCGCGTTCGCCTCCCTGAAAGGCTGCCAGTCGGGCACGCTGTCGGGCAGGAACTGCGCCCGCGAAGGCTCGAGCTGCCACCCGAGCTCCTCGGCGACCCGCACCGCGGTGCGGCGCAGGACCTCCGCGTAGAGCTCGTACGAGCCGGCCATGATCTGCTCCTGGATCGGGAAGAAGCGCTCCAGCAGCTTCGACTCGTCGATCGTGAAGCCGTCCTCGGCCGCCTCGTCGTTGAAGGCGTCCACGATCCCCTTCTCCCAGTCGATCAGGGTCCCGTAGCAGTCAGTGGATACCCACTTCGCTTCCTTCTTGACTTCCCTGGGGAGGGGCATGAGAGCGACGCGGGATTATGCCAAGCCGCACCTGCCGGCGGTCGAATCCCGCTCGGAGCGGGAATTCGTGCCCGGTCGCGCCTCCGGCGGCCGTCGGATAGGCTCCGCGACGCGCGCCGGATGGACCTACTCGAGTACCAGGGAAAGCAGCTCTTTGCCAGGCACGGGATCCCCGTGCCCGAGGGGCGTCCGGCGGACAACGTCGATGACGCGGTCACGGGCGCCGAGGAGGTCGGCTACCCGTGCGTCGTTAAAGCCCAGGTGGGGATCGGGGGCCGCGGGAAAGCGGGCGGGATCAAGATCGCGGAGACCGCCGAGGAGGCGCGGGAACACTCCGAGGCGATCCTCGGGATGGAGATCCGCGGACCGCGCGGCGAAGGGCCGTTCACGGTCCACGAGGTGTGGGTGGAGCGCGCCTCCGACATCGACGCCGAGTACTACGCCTCGATCATCCTCGACCGCTCGGCGAAGAAGCTGCTGACGATGCTCTCGGCGATGGGCGGGATGAACGTGGAGGAGATCGCGGAGAAGGACCCCCAGGCCCTGGTCAAGCGCTACGTCGAGCCGAGCGACGGCTTCGACGCCACGCGCGCATCCGAGCTTGCCTCCGACGCCGGCCTCGACGAGGACGTCGTCGAGGGGGTCGGCGAGGCGATGGCGAAGCTGTACGAGATGTTCAACGTTGCCGACGCGACGCTGGTCGAGGTCAACCCGCTGATCGTGACCTCGGACCGCAAGGTCGTCGCGCTCGACTCCAAGGTGACGATCGACAACAACGCGCTCTACCGGCACGAGGAGCTGGCCGAGATGCGCAATCCCGCCGACGAGGACCCGCAGGAGGCGATGGCGAAGGAGAGGGGTCTCACCTACGTGAAGCTCGACGGCAACGTCGGCATCCTCGGCAACGGCGCCGGGCTCTGCATGTCCACCCTGGACGTAGTCGCGCAGGCGGGCGGCAGCCCGGCAAACTTCCTCGACGCCGGCGGCGGCTCGAAGGCGGAGGCGATCGTCGACGCGCTCGAGGTGATCACCTCGGACGAGAAGGTCACCGCGCTGCTGTTCAACATCTTCGGCGGGATCACCCGCTGCGACGAGATCGCGAAGGGGATCATCGAGGCGTACGAGCGGATCGAGATCGACGTCCCGGTGGTGGTGCGGCTCGACGGCACGAACTCGGAGGAGGGGCTGGGGCTGCTCGCCGACGCCGAGCTCCCGAACCTGCACGTGGAGAAGACGATGCTCGGAGCGGCCGAGCGGGTCGTGGAGCTGGCCTGATGTCGATCCTCGTCGGCGAGGACACCAAGCTCGTGATCTCGGGGCTGACCGGCCGCGAGGGGAGCTTCCACGGGCTTCGCAACCGCGACTACGGCACCGACGTCGTCGCCGGGGTGACGCCGAAGAAGGGCGGCCAGGACGTCGAGGGGATTCCGATCTTCGACACGATCGCCGAGGCGGTGGAGGACCGAGGCGCGAACACCTCGATGATCTTCGTCCCCGCGCGCTTCGCCGGCGCGGCGATGGAGGAGGCGATCGACGCCGGGATCGAGACGGTGATCGCGATCACCGAGGGGATCCCGGTGCACGACATGCTGCGCACCTACTGGCGGGCGAAGGCGGCGGGCGTGCGGCTGATCGGCCCCAACTGCCCCGGCGTGCTCTCCCCCGGAAAGGCGAACGTCGGGATCATCCCCGCGCACTTCTTCGAGCCCGGTTCGGTCGGGGTCGTGTCCCGCTCCGGCACGCTGACCTACCAGATCGGAAACGAGCTCGCCCACGCCGGGGTCGGCAACTCCTCGATCGTCGGGATGGGCGGCGACCCGATCGTCGGCTCGGACTTCATCGACATCATCGGCTGGTTCGAGGCCGACGACGAGACCGAGCTGATCGTGATGGTCGGCGAGATCGGCGGCGACGCCGAGGAGCGCGCCGCGGAGTTCATCGCCGAGAAGGTGACCAAGCCGGTGGTCGCTTACATCGCCGGCTTCACCGCCCCGCCGGGCAAGCAGATGGGCCATGCCGGCGCGATCATCTCCGGCTCCTCGGGCACCGCCGACGCGAAGGCCGAGGCGCTCGAGGCGAAGGGCGTCCGGGTCGGCCGCAACCCGACCGAGACCGCGAAGCTCGCGGTCGAGGCTGTCGGGGCTCGGGCGTAGCTCACGGCGGAATCGCAGGCGGCGCCGACGGCGGCGCACCCGTGGCCCGATTTGCGCCATGATGAGCATTTGATGAGCGCTCGGAGGTACAACGGCTCAGGCACGGGCGTCGCCCGACAAGGAGCATCTCGGAAATGACAGCGATGGAACGTCCAGGCAAGCGGTTCGTGTGGCGAACGTTGACGATGGTGGCCGCCCTGGCGGCGCTCACCCTGGCGATCGCCGACGACAGCCCCGCGAAGAAGAAGAAGCCGGTGTTCAAGACCGGCAACTACAACGGAACGACCACGCAGGGCGAGCCAATCTTCCTGATCGTCGAGAAGAAGCAGGTGACGGTCAACGTCGATGTGCGGCCGCCCTGCTTGATTCCCGACCCGTTCTTTCCCGGGCAGCCGGAGCTTCATGGTCAGGCCGAGATCGAGAAGAAGAAGGTGGGCAGGATCGCCTTCGGTTCCGGGCGCAAGAAGGTGGGGGCCTTCGAGGCGGACGCTGCGGGCGGCAGGGCCACCATCTTCGGGTACCTGAAGGGGAAGAAGGCGGAGGGCTTCGTTCACGATGACTATCCGGGCTGCCCGTACGACTTCGACTGGGAGGCGGAACGCGAGTGAGGGAGGCGACCATCGACCGACCCCGTCGCTGAGCGTGACTGGGTCGGGGCGAAGGGGCCGTAGGGCGCGAGCAGCCGCACCGGGAAGGGCACGTGCCCGCGAGGGCGAACAGATGGGGCGTGAGCCCGCGCGAGATCCGTCGCAGGCTGCCGCTCGTGATCCCGCTCGCCGTGGGGGTCGTGCTCGTCGCCGGCGGGGCCCTGGCGGCGATCGAGACCGACACCGTGAGCGACTACGGCGAGGGCCTGTGGTGGGCGGTGTCGCTGATGAGCACGGTCGGGTTCGCCGGCGACACTCCACAGACCACCGGCGGCCGGGTTGTGTCGGGGTTCCTGATGCTGTTCGGCTTCGCGACCCTGAGCCTCGTGACCGCGTCGCTGGCGTCGCTGCTCGTGACCGAGGAGGAGGAGCCGGAGCTGGAGGCGGTACGGGTTTCCGAGCGCGAGGTGCTGGCCGAGCTGCAGCGGGTCCGCAGCCGGCTCGAGTCGCTCGAGTCGCGGATCTCGCGACGCCCCTGAGTCGCCTGCGGACCAGCTCGGTCTCAACGGTCGGGTGGGTCGCGCGCCGACCCTATACTCGCCCACGATGCCCGACGAGGTGATCAGCTTCGCGCGCGGTGCCCCGAGCGCCGACATCCTGCCCGCCGACGCGGTCCGCGCGGCCGCCGAGCGCGCCCTTACCGACGACTGGGAGCGGGCCCTCTCCTACGGCAAGGGCGCCGGCCATCCGGGGCTCCGGGAGTGGGTGGGCGAGGCGCACGACCTCGAGCCCGAGCAGGTGATGATCACCAACGGCTCGCTCGAGGGCGCCGCGATGCTCTTCGAGCACAACCTGGGTGCGGGCGACGAGGTCGTCGTCGAGCAGCCGTCCTACGATCGCACCCTGCTGCTTCTCAACCGCTGCGGCGTGAAGCTCGTCGGGGTCCCGCTCGCGGAGGACGGAATCGACGTCGGCGGGCTGGAGTCGGCTCTCGGCGAGGGCGCGTCGCCTCGGCTCGTTCACGTGATCCCGAACTTCCACAACCCGGCGGGCTGCACGCTCTCCGAGGAGAAGCGGCGCCGGCTCGTCGAGCTCGCCTCCGAGCACGGCTTCACCCTGTTCGAGGACGACCCCTACCGGGAGGTCGGGTTCGCCGGACCGCCGATGCCGACGATGCTCGGCCTCGATCGGGCGGAGCGGGTGATCTACGCCTCCTCGTTCTCGAAGACGGTCAGCCCGGGCGTCCGGGTCGGCTATCTCGCCGGGCCCGTGGAGGCGATCACGACGCTGGCCAAGCGCGCCAACGAGACCTACATCTCGCCGAACATGCTCGCGGAGTCGATCGTGTGGGAGCTGTGCCGCTCCGGTGGCCTCGCCGAGAACATCGAGATCGTGAAGCGCGCGCTGCGCGAGCGCCGGGACGCGCTCACGGGAGCGCTCGAGGGGCACCTCCCCGAGGCGAAGTTCGTCGTCCCCGAGGGCGGCTACTTCCTGTGGTTGACGCTGAACGACGATGTCGACGCATCGGCGCTGCTCAGCTCCGCCGCCGAGGAGCGGGTCGCGTTCGTCCCCGGCGCCGACTTCATGCTCGAGGGCGGGCGCTCGAGCCTGCGCCTGTCGTTCGCCAGCGTTCCGCCGGATCAGATCCCCGAGGGCGTCGCGCGGCTCGCGCGAGCGCTCGAGCGGATCCGCGCTCCCAGTCCCGCCTAGACCACGCGCCACAGCCGGGCGGTAGGCTTCGGGTCGTGGAGAGCGCGGTGAACCCCGGGACGACTGCAGCCGCCACGACGGGCACCCGCCGGCTCGGCTTCGAGAACCTCGAGGAGGAGGTCACGCTCGATCGCGTCGAGGTGCGCGGCGAGATTCCGGACTGGCTCGCGGGGTCGCTTGTCAGGGTCACCCCGGCGCTGCTCGACGTCGGAGGGAAGCCGCTACGGCACTGGTTCGACGGCCTGGCGATGCTGAACTCGTTCTCGTTCGACGACGGCAAGGTGGGCTACGGCAGCCGCTTCCTGCAGACGGAGGCCTACCGCCAGGCGCGCGCGGGGAAGCTCGACGTGTTCGGGTTCGCCCACGACCCGTGCCGTTCGCTGTTCAAGCGCGTGACGTCGATTTTCTCTCAGCCGCGCAACGACAACACCAACGTCAACCTGACCAGGATGGGCCAGCGATACGTCGCGATGACCGAGCTCCCGCTCCCGGTCGAGTTCGACCCGCGCACCCTGGAGACGGTCGGCCTGGTCGAGTGGAAGGACAAGCTCGAGGGTCAGGTGACCACCGCGCATCCCCACCTCGATCGGGAGCGCGGCGAGCTCGTGAACTACGTCGCGCACTTCGGGCCGCGCACGCACTACAGGGTGTTCGGCGTCCCGCCGGGCTCGGTCTCGCGGCGCGAGATCGCGTCGATCCCGGTGCGCGAGCCCGCCTACATGCACAGCTTTGGGATCAGCGAGCGCTATGTGATCCTGGTCGAGTTCCCGCTCGTGGTCAACCCGCTGCGTCTCGCGACGAGCGGGCTCGGCAAGCGCGCCTTCATCGACAACTACGAGTGGAAGCCCGAGCGCGGGGCCCGCTTTCTTGCGATCGATCGGGCGAGCGGGGAGCTGCGCGGCCCGTTCGAGGCGGAGCCGTTCTTCGCCTTCCATCATGTGAACAGCTTCGAGCGTGACGGCGAGATCGTCGTGGACCTGATCGCGTACGACGACCCGTCGGTGATCAATGTGCTCGAGGTGGAGCGGCTTCGCGATCCCGATGTCCGGATTCCCCACGGCCGCCCGCGCCGCTACCGGGTCCCGCTGGACGGCGGGGAGGTGCGAACCGAGCAGCTCGCCGAGGTCGGGATGGACCTGCCGCGGATCAACTACCGGACCCGCAACGAGCGCGAGTACCGCTATGCGTACGGCGCCGGGTTACGCGGCCCGGACAGCGACTGGTTCGACCAGCTCGTCAAGGTGAACGTCGAGAGCGGCGAGGTGAGCGAGTGGTGGGAGGACGGGTGCTATCCGGGCGAGGCCGTGTTCGTCCCGGCGCCGCACGCCGAGGCCGAGGCCGACGGGATCGTGCTGTCGGTCGTACTCGACTCCACCGCGGGGCGTTCGTTCCTGGTGGCGCTGGACGCGGGCTCGTTCGAGGAGCGCGGGCGCGCCGCTGCGCCGCACCACATACCCTTCGGCTTCCACGGGCAGTTCTTCAGTGCGGAGAGTTCGCAAGCGAACTCTCCGGTCGGCTAAGGGCTCGCGCGACTCGCCGGTCGGCTAGGGCTCAGCGTCCGAAGCGGTCTGCCGAGAGCTCGAGCTGGTCGGGCAGCGGCGGACGCGGCGGAGGCGCGGGATCGGCGCGCACCGACACCGTCTCCGCAATGTCCTTGGAGACGGTGTGGCTGCCGTCGTCGGACGCGATCACGACCTCGTCGTTCGAGCTCTCGATCGTCCCCTCCAGCTGCGGGTAGACGCCCGCGTCCTTGAGGTAACGGAGCAGCTCCTCGGCCTCGTTCTCGAACCGGAGGATGAGGATGCGCGCGCCGGGGGCGCAGTCGGCTAGAAGCACGCCCTGTTCGCGAACGCCCTCGACGAGCGGGTGGCCGTGGGGACACGTCGTGGCGTCGCCGATCGCGGCGAGCATCCGCTCCTCCAGCACCGGTGACATCGCGTGCTCGAGCCGCTCGGCCTCCTCGTGCACCTCGTCCCAGGGGATTCCGAGGACGTCGGTGAGGAAGCGCTCGATCAGCCGGTGCCGACGGACCATCGCCCGCGCCTGCTCCCGCCCCTCCTCGGTGAACTCGAGTGACTTGTCGTCGGCCCGGGTGACGTAGCCGTCGTTCTCCAGCCGGCCGATCATCTCGTGCACGGTGGGCGGAGAGAGATGCATCGCGCGCGCGACGTTGGCGCCCGTCATCGACAGCCCGGCCTCCTCGAGCCAGTACATGATCTCCAGGTACTCCTCCTGCGCGACCGTCGCCTCGTGCGCTGCCACAGGTTCGATACTAGTGGGCCGCCGGCACTGGTCGTGAGAGGATGCGGCTCGTGCGGATCGAGGCCGGAACCCGGGCCATCGTCACCGGCGCCTCGCGGGGAATCGGTCGGGCGACGGCGGGCGCGCTCGCCGCACGCGGAGCGCGCGTCGGCCTCCTCGCCCGGGGGCGCGAGGAGCTGGAGCGGGTCGCCGCGGAGCTCGGAGGGGAGCATGTCGTGCTCCCCGCGGACATCGGCGAGCGAGCCGACGTCGAGGTCGCGGTGGACGAGTTCGTCCGCCAGGCCGGTGGGCTCGACCTCGTCGTCGTGAACGCGGGGATCGCGCACTACGCCCCGTTCACGGAGCTTCCGATCGAGCGCGCCGAGGAGATGGTGCGGATCAACCTGCTCGGCACGCTCTACACGGTGAAGGCGGCGCTCCCCCACATGCTCGACCGGGCCTCGGGACACCTCGTCGTGGTGGCCTCTGGCGCCAGCCTGCGCGCCTTTCCGTGGGCGGCCACCTACGGCGCGACGAAGTCGGCCCAGAGCGCCTTCGCCGAGGCGCTGCGGCACGAGCTCTCCGGCACCGGGGTCTCGGTGTCGACGATCTTTCCCGGCGAGATCGCCACCGACCTGCACGCGCACGAGCGCGAGCGGATGCCCGACTGGTACCGGGGCGAGGACGCGATCCCACCGGAGCGCGTCGCCGAGGCGATCGTGGAGGCGGTCGATCAGGACCGGCGCACCGCCTACGTCCCGCCGATCGTGCGCCTGCTGGGCCTCAACGGCCTCGCCCCCCGGCTCGCCGACCGCCTGCTCGCCACGCTGCGCGGCGGGACCGCGGCGCCGCGCCGCGATTAGCGCGACTAGTGGGGTGTCTCATAACGTTGACCAGGAAATGACGAGGTCCAGGCGTCGCCAGGCAAGGACGCAGGAAGCCCGAATAGCAGCGCTATTCGGGCGACCGAGGACGCAGCATGGCGGCGATCTGGAGCCGTCATTTCCGGTCAAACGTTGTGAGAGGCCCCACTAGCGCAGAGCCAGCGTTCCCACGACCGCCTCGTAGAAGCACTCCCCCATTCGTCCCTCGGTGACCGTGACGTTGGCCCGTCCGGCGATTGCCGGACCGAGGCCGGAGTCGCGCTGTGGTCCGCTCGCGGGGACGAAGAAGTGGCCGACGACGTCGGAGACGGCGAGGTCCTCGAGCGAGTCCCCGATCGCGATGCACTGCTGGGGCTCGTAGCCGCGCGCCCGCATGTGAGCCTCCACCGCCCCCGCCTTGCTCGCGCCGCGCGGGACGAGGTGGTAGGCGTGGGTCACCTCGAGCTCTCCCATCGGGCGCCCGATCGCCCCGTTGTCGATCAGGCGCAGGTGCCCGTGCCCCTCCTCGTCGAGCATCGCGTTGGCCTCCTCGACCTCCACCAAGCCCCGGAACAGGTGGGAGTACACGCGATCGTGGTGCCACGGCGAGTGGTACTCGAGCCGCCCCGGATAGGCCGCGAAGAGGAGCTCGGGCACGCCCGCCCTGAAGATCTCCTCGGCGATCGTCACTTCCCCGTCGGCGGCCAGCCCGCCCGTGAACAGGGTCAACTCCCCGTCGATCATCATCGCGCAGCCCGCCTCGAAGATGTATGAGGTCTGGCCGATCAGGCGCGCGTCCTCCATCACCTGGGGCTCGCGTCGCCCCGACTTGATCACCACCTCCACCCCCGCGCGATGGCAGGCCTCCAGCCCGCGTGCCTGGAGGAGCGAGAACTCGCCGTCGGCGTCGCGGAACAGCGAGCCGCGGCGCCCGAGCAGGGTTCCGTCGAGGTCCGTGTACACGCAGCGCAGAGCCACGGCGCTACGGTAGCCGGATGGCGTCCACCGGCGCGGCACAGCGACATGCGACGTGGCAGTTGCGCGACGGGGTGCTGGGCTTCCCGCGTCCTCTCGGAGTGGGGATCGTGAACGTGACCGACGACTCCTTCTTCGAGGGAGCGCGCAGCGGCTCCCCCCACGCGGCGATCCGCGACGGGCTGAGGTTGACCCGGGCGGGGTTCGACCTGCTCGACGTCGGCGCGGTCGCGGCGGCGGCCGGGCCGCCGGTGCCGGTCGAGGAGGAGTCCGCGCGGTTGGTCCCGGCGATCGAGGGGATCCTTGCGGCACGGCGACTCACGGTGATGGCGGACACCTTCGCCCCCGAGGTCGCCCGGCGGGCGATCGCCGTGGGCGCGGCAGCGATCAACGACACGGGTGGCGGCCGCGACCCCGCGATGCTCGAGCTGGTCGCGGAGAGTGGCTGTGGCCTCGTCGTGATGCACATCGAAGGCCCCCCGCGAGAGGAGCGGGACCGGCCGCGCTACGGCGACGTGGTCGAGCATCTCAAGCAGTGGTTCGCGGCGCGGATCGCCGGCGCCGTGGCCGTCGGCGTGCGCGAGGAGCAGATCGCGCTCGACCCCGGATTCGACTTCGACCTCTCGGTGGACGACGACATCGAGATCCTGATGCGACTGGGCGAGCTTCACGAGCTCGGCCGGCCGCTCTTCATCTCCCTTTCCCGCAAGGACTTCCTCGGCGCGATCCTCACCGGCTCCTGGGAGGAGCGAGCGGCGGCGCGAAACCGTGAGTGGGCGACGGGCGCGGCGGTCGCCCTGGCGGCGTCCGCGGGGGCGGAGATGTTCCGCTTCCACGATCGCAGCGCGCTCGACGCGATGCGCGTCGCGCACCGGGTCGCGAATGGCTAGCGGCAGGGCCGCGCCCGCGAGCGATCCGGACATCGAGGCGGTGAGCTCGGTGTGGGCCCGGGCGATCGAGCCGGGCCGCGAGGACGGTCGTTTGGTCGCGGAGGGCGCCGAGCAGCCCGCACCCGCGAAGCTCGCCGGAATGCCGCGCGCGCTCGACGCTCGGCTGCGCGAGGCCCTGCGCGGCGCCGGCATAGACGCGCTGTACTCACACCAGGTCGAGGCGGTCGAGGCGGCGGTGGCCGGGAGCGTGATCGTGACCAGCGGCACGGCGAGCGGCAAGTCGCTGTGCTTCAACCTCCCCGTCCTCGACGGGCTCGCCCGCGACCCGCGGCGCCGCGCCCTCTACCTCTATCCGACCAAGGCGCTCGCCCAGGACCAGGCGCGCGCGCTGTCCTCGCTGGGCCCGCCGGAGCTCCGGCACGCGATCTACGACGGCGACACGCCGCGCGAGGACCGGCCCGGGATCCGCCGGCGCTCGAACCTCGTGCTCACGAACCCCGACATGCTCAACGTCGGGATCCTCCCCCATCACAAAAACTGGGGGGACTTCCTCGCCAACCTCGGCTGGGTGGTGGTCGACGAGGCCCACGCCTACCGCGGGGTGTTCGGCTCGCACGTGGCGAACGTGCTGCGGCGCCTGCGCCGCGTGGCGCGGCTGTACGGCGCCGAGCCGCGATTTCTGCTCGCGTCGGCGACGATCGCCAACCCGGTCGAGCTCGCGGAGCGGCTGTGCGGGGAGGAGTTCGCGCTGATCGACTCCGACGGGGCGCCGCGGGCGTCGCGGCGGATCGCGATGTGGAACCCGCCGCTGATCGACGAGCGCTCGGGGACGCGGCGCTCCGCCCTCTCGGAGGGCGCGGACCTGCTCGGCGCCCTCGTCACCGAGGGGCTGCGCACGATCTGCTTCCTGAACAGCCGCCGCGGGATCGAATTGATCCAGCGCTTCGTCGGCGAGCGTCTGCGGGAGGACGGCCGCGGGGAGCTCGCGAAGCGGATCGCCCCATATCGGGCCGGCTACACCCCCCAGCAGCGGCGCGAGATCGAGGCCGCGCTGTCGGCGGGCGACCTGCTCGCCGTCGTGGCCACCGACGCGCTCGAGCTCGGGATCGACGTCGGCGAGCTCGACGCGGCGATCTGCGTCACCTTCCCCGGGACGGTGGCGAGCCTGCGCCAGATGTGGGGGCGCGCCGGCCGCCGCCGCGAGGGCCTCGCCCTCTACCTCGCCGGGCAGGACGCGCTCGACCAGTTCTTCTGCCGCCATCCCGAGGAGTTCCTCGGCCGCCCTGTCGAGGCGGCGATCCTCGATCACCAGAGCGAGCAGATCCAGCTTCAGCACCTGATCGCGGCGGCCTTCGAGGCGCCGCTCGGCGGGGGCGAGAAGGGGGTCCTGGGCGCCGACGAGGTTGCCGGGTCCCCCGACGACGAGCTCCTCGGTCCACGGTGGCGCGAGCGCGCCGACGAGCTGGTCCGGCTCGGGAAGCTGCGCCGCGGGCGCGGGGGGCGCTACGTGGTGCGCGGTCCCGGGTTCCCGGCGGGGCAGATCTCGCTACGCTCGGCCTCGCCCGACACCGTCGCCGTGATCGAGCGCCGCTCGGGCGAGCTACTCGGCGGGGTGGAGGCCGAACGCGCCTTCGGGACCGTCCACCCGGGCGCGGTGTACCTCCACCTGGGCATCTCCTACGAGGTCCGCGAGCTCGACGTCGAGGGTCGCCGGGCGATCGTGGAGCGCTTCGACGGCGATTGGTACACCCAGCCGAAGAAGGAGACCGAGACCTTCATCGAGGGGACCGACCGCACCCGCGAGACCGCGGGGGTGGAACTGTCGTTCGGGACCGTCTCGGTCGCCGAGCAGGTGATCGCCTACCAGCGCAAGCGGCTCTCCGATCACGAGGTGATCGACACGGTCGCGATCGAGCTCCCGGAGCAGAACTTCCTCACCCAGGCGCTGTGGTACGTCCTCCCGCGCCGGCTTGCCGGAGCGCTGCCGACCGAGGTGCTGCTGGGGGCGCTGCACGCGACCGAGCACAGCCAGATCGCCGTCCTGCCGCTGCTCGCGATGTGCGATCGCTGGGACATCGGCGGGCTGTCCACGAACGTCCACTTCCAGACCGCGCACCCGACGATCTTCATCTACGACGGCCACCCCGGGGGGATCGGGATCGCGCGCCGCGGGTACGAGGAGTTCGAGCGGCTGGTCGGGGACGCCGCCCGACTGGTCGCCGAGTGCCCGTGCGACGACGGCTGCCCCTCGTGCGTCCAGAGCCCGAAGTGCGGGAACCTCAACGAGCCGCTGCACAAGGCGGGGGCGCTGGAGCTGATGGAGCTGATGCGGGGCGGGGCGTGACTCGAAGGCGGCAGGTCGCGGTCTCCGGGGGCGGCGTCGACCCCTCCGAGGGCGCGCTCGGCGCCGCGGAGGAGGTGGGGCGGAGGCTCGCCGAGGCGGAGATCACCGTCGTCTGCGGCGGGCTCGGCGGCGTGATGGAGGCCGCCGCCCGCGGCGCGGCGGGGCCGGCGGCGAGGTGATCGGGATCCTCCCCGGGGACGATCCGGCGGTCGCGAATCCCCATTGCACACACGTGATCGCGACCGGGATCGGTCACGCGCGAAACCTCGCCGTGGTCGCATCGGGGGACGCCGTGATCGCTATCGGCGGAGAGTGGGGGACGCTGTCGGAGATCGCGT
>JBOGZH010000354.1:0-16742 GCA_050697095.1 Solirubrobacterales bacterium | reverse complement strand
CCCGAGTAGCTCGACGTCGTCGTAGGTGGTCCCGATGAGGCGCTTGTCGAGCGGCTGCTGAAGTGCCCATACCGCGGCCGCGGTCGCGCCGGCCAGCGCACCGTCGACGCTCTGCCCCGAATTCCACTGGCGCATCGGCGGCGCAGGCTACCCCGGACGACGCCGGAGCGGCGTTCGCGCGGGCAGGAGGGCGTCGACTACGCTCGCGCCTGGATGAACCGCAAGCGCCTCTCGCCGTCCGACATGTCCTCGCTGCTCGCCGAGCGCGGGCCGATCCACGTAAACGTCGGGGCAACGATGATCCTCGAGGGGGACCCGCCGGCGTTCGAGGATCTGCTCGACCACGTGGCCGAGCGCCTCGACCTCGTCCCCCGGTTCCGCCAGCGCGTCACGCCGACTCCGATGCGGATCGCGAACCCCGAGTGGGCCGACGACCCCGAGTTCGACCTCCGGTGGCACGTCCGCCACGCCGGGCTTCCGCGGCCGGGCACCGTGGACCAGCTCCGCGAGTACGTGGGGCGGGTGATGTCCGAGTCGCTCGACTTCGCGCGCCCGCTGTGGCAGCTCTACCTGATCGAGGGCCTCGAGGGCGGGCGCCACGTCGTCCTCTCCAAGACTCACCACGCGCTCGTCGACGGCGTCGCCGCGGTGGACGTGGGGACGATCCTGCTCGACCCCAACCCCGAGGGGACCGAGATGCCGGTTGCCGAGGAGCCGTCCGAGCACGACGTGCCGAGCTCGGAGCTCCTGTTCGTGCGCGCCGCGACGGAGCGAATCCGCAGGCCGCTGCGCCGCGCCCGACACGCGGCGAGGAGCGCGATCACGATGCCCGGGGAGACGGCTAGCAGGGTGATGCGGACGACCGAGGCGTTCGCTGAGCTCGCGATCGGGGACCCCGTCTGCACCCCGAGCTCATTCAACGTCGAGATCGGGCGCGACCGCAGGGTGGCGTTCGTGCGCGGAGTGCTTCAGGCGCTCAAGGACGCTCGCGGCGATGGCGGCGCGACCGTCAACGACGTGATCCTCTCCGTCGCGGCAGGGGCGCTGGCGCGCTTCCTCGCCGGGCGGGGCGAAGAGGTGCCTAAGTACCTCGTCGCTCTGGTCCCGGTGAGCGTCCGGCGCCCCGACGAGCACCTCGAGCTCGGGAACCGGATCTCCACGATCCTCGTCCGGCTCCCGCTCGCGGCCACCGACCCGGCGGAGCGCCTGGAGCTGGTCCGTGCCGAGACCGCCCGCCTGAAGCAGTCCGAACAGGCCCGGGCTTCGTCGCTGATCATCGAGGCGACCGGCTGGACCCCGCCGACGATCAACCGCCTGATCACGGAGGCGTTCGCGCGCCAGCTCGTCTTCAACCTCGTCGTCTCCAACGTTCCCGGTCCCCAGGTCCCCTTCTACCTCCTCGGGCGCAGGCTGCGGGAGGTTTACCCGTTCGTGCCGCTCTCACCGCAGCACCACGCGATCTCGATCGGGGTCGTGAGCTACGACGGCGGGGTGTTCTTCGGCCTCGCGGGAGACCGGAGGGTCGTCGCCGACATCGACGATCTGGCCGCCGCGCTCGCCGAGCAGACCGGCGGTTGATCTTCCCCACCGGACGCTACGCCTCGACGAACACCGGCGTGGCGAGCGGGACCCGGTCGGCGAGCCACCGGATGTCGCGGTTGTTCGCGCGCAGGCACCCGCCCGAGGCCGCGTCCCCGACCGAGCCGTGCCAGCCATGGACCGCGATCCGATCGCCGCCGATCCAGCCGGGCGGAAGGTTCGGCTGGCGCGCCGAGAGCGCGATCGCGCAGCACCCATAGACGTCGGCGAGCCCGCGCGTGATCACGTCTGTCACCGCGAAGCGCCCCGCGGGGGTGCCCGAACCGATCCGCCCGACGGAGACGACGACGCGCTTCAGCACCCGGTCGCCGCGGCGAAGCTCGACCACGCGGTCGGTGAGGTCGACCTGCATCGAGTACGAGGTGGTGCCGAACCGGAGCCGCTTGCGGTCGAACCTGATCCATCCGAGGCGGTTGTTCCCGAGCTCCGGCGCGACGACGCCGAGCCACGGCCCGCGTCGCTTCGCCACCCACAGGACGCGAGGACCGCCGAACTCGGTCCGATCGTCGAACCGCTTCACCGTCGTGCCGGCCGGCGCGTCCCTGACCGGGACGGGCTTGCCCGGCTCGATCCCGACCATCCGGTAGCCGTTCCCCGGCCACGCGTCGCGCGGGCTCGGCTTGCGGTCGACCTCGCGCTTCACGACGCGCTCCTCGGTCACCGTGCGCTCGACCGTCGTCGTCTCGGCCGTCGCCGGCTCCGGATCCGAGCCGGGGTCGTCGCCGATCACGAATCCGGCCACCGCCCCGCCGCCGAGCAGCACCACCGCTGCCCCGATCCCGATCCAGACTCTGGGTCCTTCCATCGCCTCGTCTCCGTGGTCGCCCGCTGCCGGTGAGCGGAGAGGGAGGGATTCGAACCCTCGAGAGAGCTTGCGCCCCCTACTCGCTTAGCAGGCGAGTGCCTTAAGCCGCTCGGCCACCTCTCCGAGCAGGCTCCGATGATAGATCGCTACGCTCGCGGCGATGGCGACGCAGGCGAGCGAGCCCGCCACCGCCCCCTCCTCAGCCGATCCGTACGCGCGCTACGAGTCGATCTTCGAGTCGGTCACGGCGCCGTTCGCGTTCGTCGACCTCGACGCGATGTGGGCCAACGCGGCCGACCTGCGGCGGATGGCGGCCGGGGTCCCGATCCGCGTCGCGAGCAAGTCGGTGCGCTGCCGTGCGCTCCTGCGCCGGATCCTCGAGCGCGATCCGGGCTTCCGCGGGCTGCTCACGTTCACGCTTCCCGAGACCCTGTGGCTCGCCGGCGAGGGCTTCGAGAACCTCGTCCTCGCCTACCCGACGGCAGACCGCGAGGCGCTGACCGAGCTCGCGCGGCTCACGGGCGACGACCCGGCGGGCGCGCCGGCGGTGATGGTCGACTCCGCGGCCCACCTCGACCTGATCGAGTCCGCCGCGGGCGACGCGCCGGTGCGCGTTTGCATCGAGCTCGACGTCGGCTGGTGGGCGCTCGGCGGCCGGATCAAGGTCGGGCCGAAGCGCTCTCCGGTGCGCACCCCCGAGGCGACCGCCGCGCTGGCGCGCGAGATCGCGGCGCGCCGCGGCATGCGCCTCGTCGGGCTGACGGCCTACGAGGGCCACATCGCCGGGGTCGGCGACGACGCGCCCTCGAGCCGGGTGCGGAACATCGCGATCCGCGTCATGCAGCGCCTGTCCGCGCGCGAGATCCGCTCCCGGCGAGCTGCCGTCGTCGACGCCGTCTCACGCGTCACGCCGCTCGAGCTCGTGAACGGCGGCGGGACCGGCAGCCTCGCCGCGACCGCCTCCGAGGATGCCGTGACCGAGGTCACCGCGGGCTCGGGCTTCTACGACTCCGTGCTGTTCGACCACTACCGCTCGCTCGATCTGCGGCCGGCGGCTGCGTTCGCGATGCCGGTCGTGCGCAAGCCGAGCCCCCGGATCGCGACGGTGCTCGGCGGCGGCTACCTGGCCTCCGGCGCGCCGGGCAAGGACCGCCTGCCCGAGCCCTACCTGCCGCGCGGACTGCGGCTAGACCCGCTGGAGGGCGCCGGAGAGGTGCAGACGCCGGTGCTCGGGGAGCCGGCCGCGCGGCTCGGCCTCGGCGACCGTGTGTACTTCCGTCACGCCAAGGCGGGCGAGCTGTGCGAGCGGTTCGCGAGCCTCCACCTGGTCGAGGGGGGCCGGATCGTGGACGAGGTCCCAACCTATCGCGGCGAGGGGAAGTGCTTCCTGTGAGTCAGGCCGGGGCTCCGACTGCCGCGGAACCCAGCACGCGCTCGGTATACGCGTTCGCGAACCGCCCCTCGGGGTCGAGCCGCGAGCGGACGCGCTGGAAGTCCGCCCAGCGCGGATAGCGCGGCGCGAGCGTCTCGGCGGTCTGGAAGTGGCGCTTTGCCCAGTGGGGGCGCCCGCCGTAGGAGTCCATGATCGCCTCCACCCCGCGGAAGTAGCGCTCCCATTCCACCCCGCGGAACATGTGGACCGCGACGTAACAGGTGTCGCGCCCGTGGGAGGGGCTGAGGAAGACATCGTCCGGAGCGACGAAGCGCACCTCGATCGGGAAGCTGACGCGGAGGCCCTCGCGCTCGATCAGCTCGAACACCCGGCGCACGGCATCGGCGCCGTGCTCGCGCGGGATCGCGTATTCCATCTCGGTGAACCGCACCCGCCGCTCGCTGGCGTACACGCGGTGGCTGCGCTGGACCTTCACCGAGCGTCCTATCCGGCCCGTGAAGGCGCGCGCGAGCCCCGGGGTGAGCGAGGGGAAGCGGCGCGCGAGACGCGCGAAGGCCTCGACGGCCCAGTTCTCGATCACCACCTCCTGGACGAACTCGGCGGCGGGGGAGCGCGGGTGGGGGTGCTCGTCGGTGCGCTCGCTCTCGCGCAGGATCGCGACCTCGGTGTGCGGGAAGGCGTAGAGCTCGAAGTGGTCCTGGGAGTCGACCAGCTCGTCGAGCCCCGCGAGCGTCTCCCCCAGCGAGGCCGGGCGGTCGACGCGGCGGATCGTGAACGACGGCACGGTGCGCAGGGTGACCGAGTAGACGGCTCCCAGGGCGCCGAGCCCGACCCGGGCCGACTGAAGCGCGTCGAGGTCGGAGTCCGCACTCAGCTCGACGACGCTGCCGTCGGCGAGCACCAGCTCCACCGCCTCGACCTGCGCGGACATGTTGCGGAACCGCGCCCCGGTCCCGTGCGTGGCGGTCGAGATCGCGCCCGCGAGCGTCTGGCGATCGATGTCGCCCTGGTTCTCCAGCGCCAGGCCGTAGGTCTGGAGCGCCTCGGCGAGCTCGCGCAGCGCGATCCCCGCCTCCACCTTGACCAATCCCGAGGCGCGGTCGAGCGCCAGCACGCGGTTGAGCCTCTCCAGGCGCAGCATCACCCCGTCGGTGAGCGCGATGTCGGTGAACGAGTGTCCCGAGGCGGCGACGCGCGTGCTTTGCCCGGCCGCGGCTGCGCGACCGACGACGTCGACGAGCTCACCGCGCGTCCCCGGCCGCTCGATCGCCGCCGGCGAACAGCTCTGGTCGCCAGCCCAGTTTCGCCACTCGCCGGTCATGACGCCGAAGCCTAATCGCGCGCCGGAGCCCGTCCGCGGCGGCTAGCAGGGGGCGCGAGGGAGCACGAGGTCCCCGGTTCAAATCCGGGCGCACCGACTGGCCCGCAGACGCAGTTGATGAGGCAATCGCTCGCGGGCCGACACGCCCAGGTTGACCGCACGCGGATCGGACTTCGCTGCTCGCCCTCGCAGCGGGGCCCTGGCATAACTGGCAGATCGACCAACCGGCTGCCAGTTCGCCGCCTACACGCGGTGAATTGGCATCAACCATCTAGCCTCTGGACCGCGGCCCGGCCGCACCCGGAGGGGTGGCAGAGCGGTCGAATGCGGCGCTCTTGAAAAGCGCTGACCGGGTTGTCCCCGGTCCGGGGGTTCGAATCCCTCCCCCTCCGCTGAATGGGCGCGATCGTCGTCGGCACCTCGAGCTGGGCGGACCCCGGCTTCGTCAAGCACTGGTACCCGAAGGGGATGGCGGCCCGCGAGCGGCTCGGCTTCTACGCGGAGCGCTTCGAGGTCGTGGAGCTGAACTCGAGCTTCTACGCGACCCCCTCGCGGGACAGCGTGGAGCGCTGGGCCGAGGTTACGCCGGACGGGTTTCGCTTCCACGTCAAGCTCCATCGGCTGCTGTCCCGCCACGCGACCAAGCCGGACGCGCTGCCCCCCGACCTTCGCGACGGGCTGGAGCTCAACTCGCGCGGCAACGTGATTCCCGACGCCGGCCTCGAGCAGGCGATGGTGGAGCGGATGGTGGAGGCGATGCAGCCGCTCGCCGACGCGGGCAAGCTCGGCGCCTTCCTCCTCCAGCTCAGCCCCGCGTTCCGCCCCCGCGACCACGAGCTCGCCGAGCTCGACCCGATCATCGAGGCGCTCGCGCCCCACCCGCTCGCGGTGGAGTTCCGCTACCGCGCGTGGATGAAGGAGAAGCGGCGCAACGACGTCTTCTCGTACCTCTCCGACCGAGACGCCGTGTACGTCTCGGTCGACGCGCCGCTCGCCGACCACGTCCCGATCATGCCCCCGATCGACGCGGTCACCAGCAGGCGCCTCGCCTACCTTCGCTGCCACGGGCGAAACGAGCGCGGCTACATGTCGGGGCGCACGGTGGCCGAGCGCTTCGACTACGACTACTCCGACGAGGAGCTGGAGGAGATCGCGGACCGCGCGCGGGCGCTCGCCGACGACGCCGACGAGGCACACGTGCTGTTCAACAACAACGCGCGCGAGCTCGCCCCGAAGGCCGCCCGCCGGATGCGGCAGCTCGTCGGCCAGGACCCGGGTCCCGAGCCCTAGGCTCGGGAGCTCGACGGCGAGCGTGTGCTCGTGCTCACCAAGAACAGAGGGCGCGGCAAGACGAGCGGACTGGAGCTCGGACGCATGCCGACGAGGGGAGCGAACCTGTTCCACGTCCGCGGCGGGAAGGTGACGAGGCTCGTCCTCTACTGGGACCGCGTGCGCGCACTCGCAGGCCTCGGCCTCGCGCCGGAGGCCGGCTCCCCGTAGATCGCCGCGAACGTCGCGTCGGACCCCGTGGCAGCCCGAGTTGGGCCTAGGCGGGCTCCCTCGGCGGCATCAGCGCACCGATGATCCAGAACAGCGGGATGAAGATCCCGATGATGAACATGACCCAGTGGCCCTTGCGGATCGTGATGATCCCCAGGGTGACCAGCAGGATGAAGTACAGGATGCCGCCGATGACGAATTCCATTTCGATCCTCCCGGTCGCGGTGGTAGGTAGCCGCCACCCTATAGGTCGTGTCCGCTATAAGGCCGTGCCGCCGTGGATGTCCGCGAAGCGCTCCTTGCGCCCCTCCGCCATGCACCTGTTCACCTTGGTCAACTGCACAGTTTGTCCTCACCTGCGGCTGCCGCCGCTCGAAGTCCTTGCGACGTGATTCGGTCCGTAAGCGCCGCGGATGACTCCCGACGCACGCACCGCCGCCTCTAGCTGCCGGAGGGCACCGCCTCGGCGGGGATCGCGCCGACATCCCTCATGAACGTCAACGTGTCCCACTGTCCCCAAGTTTCGGCGAGCTTGCCGTCATCGTCGTAGCGATCGATGCTGATGCCGCGCACCGGGTCGCCCTTCTCGCCACTGGGCTGCAATCCCATGAACTCGTTCTGGAACGTGCCCTGTGCGGTCCAGCGGAGCACCACCTTGTCGTCGGCGGCGAAGATATCGTCGATCGTGACCGAGAGGTCGGGGAACGCATCGCGGTATCCGGTGATCGATCCCTTCACGCCTTCGACATCCTGGTCGCCTGAGATCGGGTCGTGGCTCACGAAGCCGTCGGCGCAGACCTCGTCGACGACCTCGAGCCTTCCTCCTGTGAACGCCTCCTCAATGAAGCGCCGTGACGCATCGATGTTGGCCTGGGCCATCGCTGACCTCCTTGCGGTTGTTTCACCGCGAGGCTACGCCGGGGACGAGCTCGTTGCAAGGGAAGGCACCAATGTTCCGGTCACCAGCTCATGAGCGAGAGGATGCTCCCTCGCGCTCGCGTCGGGCCGCATCGCGCAGGGCATCGAGCGATTGCTCGCTCCAGCGGCGGAAGTAGCGCTTGCCCACCGTCATATCGACGAGGCGATAGCCAAGACGCCTGGGCTGCATGCCCATCTCCAGCTCGACGAATGTGCCGCCCTGAGCCGGAGTGAGCAGCCAGTGGGCATAGGTGCCCGTCAACTGGCAGCTCATCCGGATCTCCCGCAGATCACGCGCCCGTTCGACCAGGAAGTTGGATTCCGCGGTGCCAGTCGGGTCCCGGGTCACTTGGACGTACTCGTCGCCCTCGTCGAAGCGCTCGCCCCGCACCTCGATTACGCGTGGCCACCACTCCGGGTAGCGGCTCGGAACGCCGACGAGGCTCCACACCTCCTCGACCGGAGCATCGAGGTGTGCCTGCTCCCGGTGCACGGACATCGCGGAAAGTCTGTCAGCCTGCGATCTCCGACGCCAGTCCGATGCGGAGGTTGAGGCATCGATTCGAGTACCTGACCCGCTTCATCCGCGCATACGCCAGCGGCCGGTTGATCGAGAGGAGCACCAAGCTCCAGCAGCGCAGCTTCATCCCGGGCAAGGGCGGCGAGCCGCCAGGACCGGGACACAACTCGGGTGGGCTGGCGCTGTACCAATACGAAACCAACTGCGGCAGGGTGCTCGGGCACGCCGGCAACTTCCCCGGCTATACCGACTTCATCGGCGCGACTCCCAATGGCCGCCGCTCCGCCGTCGTGTTCGCGACCGAGCAGCTTGCGGCGGACGCGAAGCCGGAGGTCTTCAAGCAGCTCCGAAGGGCCTTCCGGCTGGCCGCGTGCGCGGCGCTGCCGCGCTGACGCCACTGCCGGCGCCCTCGTAGATCTCCGCGAAGCGCTCCAGGAACGCCTTTCGCCCCTCGGCCATGCAGCGGTTCACCTTGGTGTAGGTCCACCCGCACAGCTGCTGGATCTCGGCGTAGGAGTAGCCCTCGGCCTTGAGCAGGAGCGCGCGACGCTCCTGCGGCTTCAGGGCGGCGAGCGCCTCGGCGCTGCGCGCCACGCGCTCGCGGCGCTCGGCGCGCTCCGCCGGCCCGGGCCGCTCGGCCGCGAAGGAGTCCACGCCTCCGGACTCGCCGTCCCAGTCCGGCGGTACCCGCCCGCTCAGCAGCCGCTCCCGGCTCCGCCTCACCGCCATCGCTTCGCGCTTGGTCACCGTGTGCATCCACGCCGTGAGGCGGGGCGGCTCACAAGGGGGCGCCTTGGTGAGCAGGATCTCGAGCGCCCGCGCGTAGGCGTCCTCGGCGTCGTCTGCGCACAGCGAGTAGCGGCGGGCGGTGCGCCGGAACGAGGCGTCGTGGGTCGCGATCAGCTCCAGTGCCGCCTCCGTGCGGCGCAACCGCTGGGAGCCTGCGAGCGCCATGCACGGTAAAGGCGCATCGTTCGATCCACGCCCCCTCGCGACCGTCGGCGGGCACGGCCCGCAGCGCTATCCTCACCCGCCGATGAGCACCTGCCTGATCACGGGAGGAGCGGGGTTCCTGGGCTCCCATCTGTGCGATCACCTGCTCGCGAACGAGCACCGCGTGATCTGCGTAGACAACCTCGACACCGGGTCGCTTCAGAACATCGAGCACATCCGCGACCCGAAGTTCACGTTCCTCAACCACGACCTCACGGAGCCACTGTTCATCGAGGACGAGGTCGATTGCGTGTACCACCTCGCCTCTCCGGCGAGCCCGATCGACTACGAGCGGCTTCCGCTCCACACGCTCAAGGTCGGCTCCTACGGGACGCACCACATGCTCGGCCTCGCGAAGTTCAAGCGCGCGCGGAACCTGCTCGCCTCGACCTCCGAGGACTACGGCGACCCCGAGGTCCATCCCCAGTCAGAGGACTACTGGGGACACGTGAACCCGATCGGCCCGCGGGGCGTGTACGACGAGGCGAAGCGCTACGCGGAGGCGCTGACGATGGCCTACCACCGCCAGCAAGGCCTAGACACAAGCATCGCCCGCGTCCACAACACCTACGGCCCGAACATGAGACCTCACGACGGCCGCGCGATCCCGACCTTCCTGCGCCAGGCACTCCAGGACAAGCCTGTCACCGTCTTCGGCGACGGCAGTCAGACACGGAGCTTCTGCTACGTGGACGACATGACCCGCGGACTCGTCGCCCTGATGGAGTCCGACGTCCACCTTCCGGTCAACCTCGGCAACCCGGGCGAGATGAGCCTGCTCGAGCTCGCGAAGGCCGTGATCGAGGTGACGGAGTCGCGCTCGGAGATCGTCTTCGAGGCGCTCCCGATCGACGACCCGCAGGTCCGCCAGCCCGACATCACCCGCGCGCGGCAGCTCCTCGGGTGGGAGCCGCAGGTGGAGCTGCGCGACGGGCTCCGCAGCACCATCGACGACGCGGGCGTGGAGCGGCTCGTGGGCGCCGCGGAATAGGGCCTAAGGCCACGCCGCTGCGGATCGCGCATCTGACCGCGACCTTTCCCCCCTACCCCGGCGGGGCCGGCAACACCTGCTTCCAGTTCGCCCGCCACCAGGCGGATGCCGGGCATCACGTGGAGGTGTTCACCGCCCCCGCGGACGGCGAGACGCCCGACCCCGGGCGCGTGGTCGTGCACCGGATCCCGCCGCTGCTCGCGATGGGAAATGCGCCCCTGATCCCCCGGCTCGCGCTGCTCGAGGGGTTCGACGTGCTGCATCTGCACTACCCGTTCATCTTCGGAGCGGAGCTGGTGCTCGCCGGGCGACTGCGGCCGAGCCCGCGGCGCTCGGCGCTGCTCATCCACTACAAGAACCGGCTCGTCGCGGGAGGCGCGCGCGGGGTCCTGTTCGAGGGCTACGAGCACACGATCTCGCCGCTGCTCGTCCGCAGCGCCGACCGTGTTTGCGTGCTGTCGCGCGACCATGCCGAGTCGGTCCCCTACCTGCGACGGGCGCTGCGCCGCACCCCGGACCGCTTGGTCGAGATGCCGAACGGGGTCGACACAGAGGCCTTCTCGCCCGGCCCCGACGCCGACGGCCTGCGGGAGTCGCTGGGGATTCCCCGGGACGCCGTCGTCGCCGCCTTCGTCGCGACGCTCGACCGCGCGCATCACTTCAAGCGCCTCGACCTCGCGATCGAGGCGGTTGCACGCGCCGCGGAGGGCCGCCTGCACCTCGTGGTCGCGGGCGGCGGGGAGCTGCTCGACCGCTTCCGGGAGACGGCCCGCGCCGCCGGCGTCGCCCCCAACGTCCACTTCCTCGGCGGCGTCGCCCACGCCCGCCTCCCCGACGTGCTGCGCGGCGCGGACTTCATCCTGCTGACCACGGAGCCACCGGAGTCATTCGGGGTCGTCCTGATCGAGGCGATGGCGTGCGGGCTGCCCGTCGTGGCGACGGAGTATCCCGGCGTGCGGGCCGTCGTCGAGGAGGGGCGCGAGGGCGTCCTGGTGCCCGGTGGCGACGTCGCGGCGATCGCCGCCGCGATGCGCTCGATGGCCGAGCTCGGAGGCGACGGGAGAATGCGAATGGGCGAGGCCGGGCGTGAGAAGGCGCTGCGCGAATGGGCGTGGCCACGCCTGATCGAGCGCATGGACGGTGCCTACCGGGGAGCGATCGAGCGCCGCCGGGGCCGGGAGAGGACGCCCGAGTGAGCCGCTCGATCCTCGTCGTCGCCTACTTCTACCCGCCGTGCCCCGACGCCGGCGCCCACCGGCCCGCGGCGATGGTGAAGTACCTACGGCGGCTCGGACACCCTGTCACCGTGCTGACGACCTCGGCCTACGGTCGGCTCCCGGACGATCAGGCGGCGGCGGACGCGGGCGAGGGAGGCGTGGTCCGCACCGGCGATCTCCAGCTCGTCCGAGCCCGGCTGCGCGGCGAGGACCGCGTGCAGGCGATGTACGAGGCCGACACCTACTCCCCCCGCTTCCATCCGCTGAGCCGGGTGCTGGTACCCGAGCCGCTCGTGCTCGCCTGGGTCCCGTTTGCGCTCCCGCGCGCGCTCCGCCTCCACCGCGCGCGCGGCTTCGACGCCGTGATCACCACCTCACCGCCCGAGTCGGCGCACCTGATCGGGCGTGCGCTCGCGAGGCGCGGCGCGGCGTGGGTCGCCGACGTCCGAGACGGGTGGACCTTCGAGCCGCTGCGCCCCCGCTTCCCGACCGCCGCCCAGCGGCAGCTGGACGAGCGCATGGAGCGCGGGCTGCTGGGGTCTGCGGACGTCGTCACCTGCGTCAGCCGCCCGGCCGCCGAGGACCTTCGCTCGCGTGTGGGCGCGAGCGTCGAGCTGGTGCCGAACGGATGGGACCCGGAGCTTTCTCCCCCTGCCGGCGGGGAGGGCGACTCCGGCGAGGACGCCCCGCTGGACCCGGAGCGGGTCTCGCTCGTGTACACGGGCCGGTTCGGAAGCTACGGGCGCGACCCGCGTCCGCTGATAGAGGCCCTGCGCCGGCTCGCGGAGCGCGAGCCGGAACAGGCCGCGCGGGTGGAGCTCGTGCTGGCCGGGCCCTACACCGACGCCGAGCTCGCCCTCCTTCGCACCGATGTCTCCCCGGCGCGAATCTCGGTCCTCGGCAGCCTCCCGCGTGCCCGCGCGCTCGCCCTCCAGCGAGCCGCCGACGCCCTGCTCCTGATCGCGTCTCCCGGACGCACGCAGCTCGCGAACCTGAAGCTGTTCGAGTACCTGGCCGCCGGCCGTCCGGTGCTCGCACTCGCCGGCGGAACCGAGGCCGGAAGAATCATCGCCGAGACCGGCGGCGGCGAGGTGGTCCGAGCCGACGACGCCGCGGCGATAACCGACGCGCTGCGCCGGCTGGTCGCGGGGGAGATCTCCGCGCCCGACCCCGAGCGCCTGCGCGAGTACTCCTATCCCACGGTCGCGGAACGCATGTCCGAGGCCGTGGAGCGCGCGATCGCCTCTTAGACTGGCCCGCTCTGTCCGATGATCGCCTTCGGTTGCTCAATCACCAACCCGGAGCTGTACGAGGGCTGCGCGCTGCCCGGGATCCGCCTCGCCTCCGAGCCGGACTCGGAGCTGCTCGCGCAGGAGCACGCCGGGACGTTGTTTCGCAGCTACAACCTGCTGCTCGATCTCGCCGCCGAGCGCGATGACCTCGAGGCCCTCGTGCTCGTGCACCAGGACGCCGAGATCGTCGATGCCGACTTCTGCAAGAAGCTGCGCGAGTCGCTCAGCGATCCCGAGGTCGCGCTGGTCGGCTCCGGCGGAGCCGTCGGCGTGCGAAGCATCGCGTGGTGGCAGGGCTCGGTCACGTGGGCCTCCTTCACCACCCGCTACGAGGAGTTCGGCGGCGGCGAGGTCCCGGGGCTGAGCTGGTACCCGGACAAGATCCCCCCCTACGCGCGCCTCGGTGAGGTGGACTCGATCGACGGGTTTGTGATCGGGATGTCGCCGTGGGCGGTCCGCGAGCTGCGCTTCGACGAGTCTCTCGGGCAGATCCACGGCTACGACTTCGATCTCTGCTGCCAGGCTCGGGCCGCGGGGCGGAAGGTCGTGACCGCGGACCTTCGCGTCGTCCACCACCACTCGCTCGACCTGATCGGCGACGTCGAGGCATGGGTTGCCGCCCACATGAGGGTGGCGGAGAAATGGGACGGTCGCCTCCCCGGGGTCGGCTCGGCAGGCGGGGATTGGAAGCAGCGCGCCCGCCGCGCCGAGGCGGAGGCCGCCGCGGCGCAGCTGATCGCGGATCTGGGCAAGAACTACTGGGCGCCTCGCGCGCAGCTGCTGGAGCGAGAGGTCAAGTGGTTGCGCTCCACCAGGAGCTGGCGAATGACCGGGGCCCTGCGCAGGGTGGGGAACTTCTTCAGGCGCCTGTTGCCGTAAGCGACAGGCGCCAGGTGTCAGGGCCTAGCACCTAACTCCTCGCACCTGAGCTCTACGCGTCCTCACCGAGCGCGCGCCTCACCTGCTCCCGGGTGAACGTCGGCCGCCCCCCCTTGCGCAACCGCGAAAGCCTCTCCCCCCACGCGAACGCCCTCGAGGCGAGCATCGCGCGCAGGATCTGCTCCTGCTCCGCGTGGCGCTCGCGCTCGCGGCGCATGATCTCGATCTCGCCCAGCTCCTGCGCGTGGCGGTAGCGCTCGACCAGGTTGGCGACGCGGTACGCCTCGAGCCTCTCCAGCACCGGGTTGCGATCCCACGGCACCACGACCTCGGCGATGGCGCTCGCCCACGCCGCGTCCTCGTGCCACACGATCCCGAGGCCGAAGAAACCCGGCACGATCGCGAGCCGCACTCCCTCGCGCCGTTCGACGAAGTCCTCGATCGCCGTCAGCACCCCGTTGGCGGGACCGCCCTCGCGTTCGGCGGCCCACTCGTAGCGCAGGCCCGCGTGAGCGACGCCGGGCTCGCCGGGAACCAGCGCCGCGCGCCGGACCAGCGGCTGGCGGTGCTCCTCGGGGATCCGGTCCGGGGCGTGGTAGGTGTCCCTGCGCGCGTTCGGCCACCCGACGTCGTGGAGCATCAACAGTGGGAGCTCGGCCCCGGGCGCCCGCTCGTCGATCAGCCTCAGCTCCTCGCTCACCGTGTAGTAGTTGTGATCTCCGTCCACGATCAGCGCGTCCGGGATCGCGATGTGGCGAAGCGCGTCGTGGCTCTCCTCGCTCACGAGCTCCAGCTCCGGGTGCTCCTCGACCAGCTCGAGGATCTCGGGACCCGGGAGCGGCTCGATCGTGGTGATCCGAGCCCCGCCGCGCGCCGCCCACGCGAGCAGCTCACGGGTGAGCGCGCCGCGCTCGGCGCCGATCTCGGCCACCGAGCGCGCCCCGGTCGCGTCCAGGCACGCGAACAGGACCTCGGCGAGGTGGGCGAGCGAGTAGCCCGCCTCGTCGGCATCGATTGAGTCGCGTTCGGGTCCCATGCGGCGCGGTCTCGAGGGCGCGGCCAGCGAGTGTAGTCCGCCCATGGTGCTCTCCCGACCAGGCCGTGGGGGCGACGCGAGGCAGCCGCAGCCTGGATGACGTGCGCACGCCGCGATGGCATCGATCATCTACTTCCCCGCCCTTATGCTTGTCGGGATGGCGACCCGCCCGACCGAGAAGCCCTCGAAACCCGCTGAGAGCGACCCCGAGGCCGAGGCCGCCGTGGGGGAGGATCTCAACCGCTTCGTCGCCCCGGTCGTCGGTCCCGACGACGAGCACCGCTACACGGACTCCGGGATCGACGTTCAGCGCGTGTACGACGAGGACGCCGTCGCTCCCGGGCTCCCCGAGCGACTGGGAGAGCCGGGCGAGTTCCCCTACACGCGCGGCGTCCACCCGGGGATGTACCGGGACCGCCTGTGGACGATGCGCCAGTACGCGGGATACGCGACCGCCGAGGAGACCAACCGGCGCTACCGCTACCTGATCGAGCACGGCTCGACCGGGCTGTCGATGGCGTTCGACCTCCCGACGCAGCTCGGCCGCGACTCCGACGATCCCCTGTGCCAGGGAGAGGTCGGGCGCACCGGGGTGGCGATCGACACGATCGAGGACGTGCGGATCTGCTTCACCGAGATCCCGCTCGACGAGGTCTCCACCTCGATGACGATCAACGCGCCCGCCGCGATCCTCCTGCTGCTGTACGAGCTGGTCGCCGAGGAGCAGGATGTCGGCTCGGACAAGCTCCGCGGCACGGTGCAGAACGACGTCCTCAAGGAGTACGTGGCGCGCGGCAACTTCATCTACCCGCCCGAGCCGACGATGCGCCTGACGACGGACATCTTCGCCTACTGCCGCGAGAACGTCCCAAGGTGGAACACGATCTCGATCTCCGGCTACCACATCCGCGAGAAGGGTTGCTCGGCGGTCCAGGAGGTCGGCTTCACGCTCTCGAACGCGATCGCCTACGTCGAGGCGGCCCTGGAAGCGGGGCTGAAGGTGGACGAGTTCGGCCCCCGGCTGGCCTTCTTCTTCAACTGTCACAACAACGTCTTCCAGGAGATCGCGAAGTTCCGCGCCGTGCGCCGGATGTGGGCGAAGATCATGCGGGAGCGGTTCGAGGCCACCGACGAGCGGGCGATGAAGATCCGCTTCCACACCCAGACCGGCGGGGTCACGCTCCAGGCACAGCAGCCGGAGATCAACATCATCAGGGTCGCGCTCCAGGGCTTCGCGGCGGTGTCCGGGGGAACGCAGTCGCTGCACACCAACGGCTTCGACGAGGCCCTCGCGCTGCCGAGCGAGCGCTCGGCGCGGATCGCGCTCCGAACCCAGCAGGTGCTCGCGCACGAGTCGGGCGCCGCGGACAGCGTCGACCCGTTCGCCGGCTCGTACTTCATCGAGGCGCTCACCGACGAGATCGAGGCGCGGGCCTGGGAGCTGATGGGCAAGGTCGAGCAGCTGGGCGGATCGGTCAACGCACTTGAGTTCATCCAGCGCGAGATCGAGGAGTCGGCGCTCTCCTACCACGAGCGCTACCGCACCGGCCAGGACATCATCGTCGGCGTCAACAAGTACGTGACCGAGGGCACCGACGACGTCGAGGTGCTCAAGGTCGATCCCGAGTCCGAGCGCCGCCAGCTCGAGCGGCTGGGCAGGTTCAAGGCTGAGCGCGACCAGGGTGCGGTCGAGAAGCGCCTCGAGGCGCTTCGCGAGGTCGCACAGGGCGATGGGAACCTGCTGTACCCGATCAGGGACGCGCTTCGCGACCGGGCCTCGATCGGCGAGGTGTGCGGCGCGATGCGTGACGTGTTCGGCGAGTACAGAGGCGGCGCCTTCTTCTGAGCGTGCGCGTGAAGGCACGCGCCCAAGCGGCGGTTTTCGGGGAGGACTGGGACGGGTGGGGCTAGAAGTGGCTGCCCGTGCCAACGATCGAAAGGACGCTGGTCAAGTCCCCGCCGGAGCTATGGGAGCTCATGGACAACGCCGAGCTCATGGGGCGCTGGTCGGCCGAGCTGACCGGGACCCCGGGCGCGGTCGAGGTCGACGTCGTGGAGCGCGAGCCGGGCGAGCGCCTGGTTTGGGAGGCCGCGGGCGGCGGCGCGCGCATCGAGCTGGCCCTCGCCGAGAAGGGTTGGGGCACGAACGTGTCGATCCGGATCGTGGGGGCCGATGCGGGCGACGGCGCCGGCTCGGCCCTCGAGGGTCTGCTCGATGAGCTCGGCTCACCCCAGCGCCGCCCCTTCACCCGTACCTGAGGGCGGGGAGTTCCTGCTG
>JBOGZH010000353.1:0-4182 GCA_050697095.1 Solirubrobacterales bacterium | reverse complement strand
CCCCCGGAGCGCCCCCGCCACCGGCCGCACCACCGTCGCCAGCCTCGAAGCCGGCGGCCTCGGCCTCGGCGGCAGCGACCAGGGCCAAAACCGCCGCAAGGGCTTCACGCCCCCGGAGACCCGCTCCGCCGTGGCCACCTCGAGCGCCGCCTTCCCCGTGTGGACCCTCCCCGCCGGCATCGCCATCCTCGGTCTGATCGTCCTCGCCGCCGCCGTAGCGATAACCACGATCCGCCGCTTCCGCTACAGCCGCCTCTCACCCGCCGCCGCCGCCGACGCCCACCTCCGCGAGCTTCCCCTTGCCCTCGCCCGCCTCGGCTGGCCGATCAAGACGAACGAGACCCTCCTCGCCCTCGAGCGCCGCCTCGCCCGCTACCGCAAGGAGGCCGCCGCCCGCTACGTCGCCAAGCTCCGCGCCGGGCGCTTCTCCCCCGCGCCAGAAGGCGACGGCACCCCCAGACTCGCCGATCGCCGTGCCTTGCGCGACGACCTCGTCGGCCGCAACGGACTGCGCTCACGTCTCGGCGGATTGCTCGCGCTTCCTCCCGGAGGGCCGAGCGACAACCGCCGCGGCGCGACCGCACCGAGACCGCCCTCGCCCCCCTCGGACGAGGGCTGACTCGGTGCTATCGCCCGAAGCGCGCGCCGGGGCGACAACGCTTGCCGTCACCGCGGCTGCGGTTGCAATCCTCGAAGTTCTCCAGCGGGCCGCCGGCGCCTTCGATCTTCGACCCTGGGTCAACGTGCTGATTGTCGTGGCGGTGTTCCTTGCGACGCTGGCGCTCAGCGTGCTGCGGCAGCGGAGGGAGCGCGAGCGACGACTCGGGGGCGCCCTGCGATGCTGGCCGCTGCCGCGCATGGACGAGGCGGATCCCCACCGGCTCGGCGTCTTCCCTCTGCGGCGCGACCTCGAGGGAGCCCCCGATGCCGAGTACGTGCCACGGGGGGAAGTGGAGGATCGCCTCAAGGATGCCCTTCCGAGCTCGCCATTCGTGCTCGTGTTCGGGCCTCCCCGCGCGGGCAAGTCGCGCACCGCCTTCGCGGCCACACGCGAAGCGCTCAGCGACGCGCTGGTGATCGTCCCGAGCGACGGCGATGGATTGCGGCAGCTCCTCGAGCTCGATCCACCGCTCCTTTCGAGGCGCTCGCGCGTGCCCCGCTGGCCGCGCGGGTCGCACGCCGTCCTGTGGCTCGACGGGCTCACGCGCTACCTGGAGGCCTTCGACGCCAACGCGCTCGACGTCCTTCGGGCAGGCAAGATCCCGCTCACGGTCGTCGCGACGATCCGTGAAGACGAGTACGACGCTGTGCTCAACGGGAGCGGGCCTGAAGCCGAAGCGGGAAAGGCGGTCGTGGCGGCGGCGCAGGCGTTCGAGTTGCCCGCCGATGGCCTGGGCGCGCGCCTTGCGAGCAGCGGTAAGGAGGAGAAGGCGCCGGCGGCGGCGGACGCGGAACGCCCAGCCGCCGAACGCGACCCGGCGATTCGAGATCCGCTCTTCGCTGCACCCGCCCTTCTGAGCGCGATCGCCGTTGCCGGGATTGGCCTGATTGGGCTCACCGCCGGGTTCGAAGAGCCGGTGCCGCTGTCGCTGTCAGAGCAAGCGGATGAGATCCTGCAAGAGGCCGGGGCCGGGGTCTGGGGCCCTGAGAAGGCGGACCTCCATGGGACTGGCGAGGACTCTTACCTCTTCGCGGTCGCGCCGGAGGGTTCCGAGGCCGGGAACGGCGCATCCGCCCCGGCGTCGCACGAGATCCGCATCTACGACCAGCGCGGCGGCACGCTGGAGGAGCGGTTTCGCTTCCGACCCGACGTTGACGGAGCGCAGTTTCAGTATCGCTACCTCGACGAGCTGAGCGGAAGCGGCGGTGCGAAGCTCGTTGGCGGCTACGGCTTTCCCGCGGAGGCATCCCGCGCCCTGCTGCCGTTCATCGTCTACTGGGACGGTGGGAGCGGGGATTACAGGATCGAGTCGCTCCAGGACAAACCCCCGGAGCCGAGCGAAGCGGTGAAGCCAAAGCCGGCGGCCCGTCCGTACCTCCACGAGTACCGCGAGCAGGTCACCCTCCGGGACAACGACCAGGATCTCAGCATCAACGGCTATCGCGTACAGGACTTCGCGATCACCCACGACCCCGACCGCCTGGTCAGCGCAGTCGCCATCGACCCAAAGACAGAGAGCGAAGCTGGCCTCGTGGAGGTTCGCGGCAGCATCCTCTCGGTCTCGGGCGCCAAACCGACGCTGATCGGGTGCCGGTTCGAAGACGAGCGGCCCCTTGTGGGCGCGTGGTCTCCCGGCAGGGACTTGCAATTCGAGGTCCTCGACCCGTGGGAGCCTTTCATCGCAACTCGGAACTGCGTCCCGGATCTGTAGCGACGCTGCCGCGTTTACTGGCGCGCCGGCCGCAACCGCTTCGGCCCGTCCGGCTCGAAGCTCCTGATGCCGCGGTCGTGGAGCCTGTCCTTGACCTTTGCGACGGCGATGTCGAGGGCGAGGACCGGCAGGTCCCACTGCTCGTACCCGCGCTTGATCGCTCTGTAGTACGACAGCGACGGCAGCCCCACGTACTCGTCGTTCATCACGTACGTGAGCGCCACGACCTCGTCATTCCCGATCCGCACCGGGACGAGCTCGCGCCTGTACAGGCCCGGGCAGCCCTCGTAGGTGTCCAGCCGCCCGAGATCACGGTCGCTGATGCGCCACAGGGCGCCGTGCGTTCGCGCGCCCTCGCAGCGCTCGATGTCCGCGACTCCGTGGAAGGTCAGCGCCCAACCATCGAGGGTGGCGCGGCCGACCGGCTCCGAGTCCGGGCAGCGCGAGTCCATCCCCTCGCGGTTGAGGTTCGACCCGTAGGCGAAGTAGAGCGGCTGGTCCGAGTTGCTTGTGGTCTTGCTCACGCATACCGTGTCGGCCGCGGTGCCTGGGGGCTGACACGGGAATCGGTGACGGGGGGACTGCTGGTGGTGCCGCCCGGCGGGCCGAAGACATAAGGAGCCGCGACGCGTGGAACGCAAAGTACGCTACGGCGTCACGCTCCGGTGGCCCAGGACCAGGCGATGTTTGGCTGGGTCGACAGCATGAGCCGGCGCAACGGAGGAGGCGACGGGATGACGAAGCACAAGGTCGGAACACGCGAGGAGTGGCAGGCCGCCCGCGACGAACTGCTGCGACGCGAGAAGGAGCACACCCGGATGGGCGACGAGCTTGCGCGGCAGCGCCGCGAGCTGCCGTGGGTACGGGTCGAGAAGGAGACTGGTTCGACGCCGACGAGGGCGCGCGGACGCTCGCGGAGCTCTTCGACGGTCGCTCCCAGCTCCTCGTGTACCACTTCATGTTCGGCCCGAGCTATGAGGCCGGCTGCCCGACCTGCTCGTCGAGCGCCGATGCGGTCAACGGCGTCCTTCCACACCTCCACGCGCGCGACGTGACGATGCTCTACATCTCGCGCGCGCCGCTCGAGAAGCTCCGGGCCTACAAGCGGAGGATGGGCTGGAGCTTTCCCTGGGTGTCGTCGGCAGGCAGCGACTTCAACTTCGACTTCGGTGTCTCGTACACGGACGAGCAGGTGCGCGAGCACATGGGACCGGTCCTTGACGGCGAACCGCCGCCGATACTCCGCCAGATGGCGGCCGCCACCGGGACGGACGTGGCCGGATACGTCTCGGAGGGTCCGGGTATGAGCGCCTTTGCGCTGGCCGATGGCGCCGTCCACCACACCTACTCGGCCCACGCCCGCGGGCTGGAGTTCCCTGATGGACTACTACCCGATCCTCGACCGAGCGCCGAAGGGACGCGACGAGGGCGATTCGTCCCAGTTCTGGATCCGCCGACACGACGAGTATGGCGCCGCCTAGGGCAGCGTGATCCGGGGTTCTCGTACCCCGACTCACAACACCGGCTGCGCCGATCCTCGCACGCCTTGGGGTACTGGTTCTGCGCGCGGAAGGAGGAACACGTCCGCCGATATTCGCTAGGGTGGCGCGCCGATGATCCGAGGCGGAGTGAACTCGAGGCGGATCATGCGACGGTTTTCCGTCCGGGTTGCGCTCGTCACCATGCTCTCACTCGGCGCGCTGGCGAGCGCCGGGCCGGCTGCGGCGGCCCCGCCCGAGTTCTTCGGGCTCGCCCCCCAGGCGCCTCCGCCGAGCGCAGACATCCAGCGGATGGGACAGGGCAAGGTCGG
>JBOGZH010000352.1:0-1859 GCA_050697095.1 Solirubrobacterales bacterium | reverse complement strand
ATTCCGAGCAGGAACGTCGAGAGCTCGGGATTGGAGACGGATGCGCCGACGAACGCGCCGAGTATCGCCGGCCCCCCGGCGATCAGCCCGAGCGCCGCGAGCCGCCCCAGCGACGGCCGCTCGCCGGCCGCGAGCGGGGCGACGATCGCCAAGCCCTCGGTCGTGTTGTGGATCGCGAACCCGATCACGAGAAAGGCGCCGAGCGCGAGCGCGCCGACGGCGTACGCCGATCCGATCGCCAGGCCCTCGCCGAGGTTGTGGAGCCCGATCCCCACGGCGATCATCAGCGCGAGGCGCCAGCCGCTGGCGCCTCCCGCCTTCGCGTCCGCGTGACGAGACCGCAGGTGGGCGTCCAGGCCGGCCAGGGCCAGGTAGGCGAGTCCGGCGCCGAGGAACAGCAACTCCACGCCGCCGAACGCGCCGCCGCTCTCCTGACCTAGCTCGGTGCCCTCGAGGTAGGCGTCCACTGCGAGGAACGCGAGCAGTCCGATTGTGGCCGCGAGGACGACCCTGATCCAGCTCGGGGGCACCCGCCTCACGAAGGGAAGGAACAGCATCCCGAGCGCGACCGGGATCACGCCGACGTAGGTGCCCAGCAGCGCCATGAGGCCGAAGAAGCCGGCATCGGCCTCCGGCGTCTCGACCGCGACGTCGATCTCGTGGTCGATCGTCGCTCCGGTCGAGGTGAGCAGCGAGACCGCGTACGGCGAGCCCTCCTGCCAGGGAAAGTCGAGCGTCACGGTCTGCTCCTCGAGGCGGCCGACCTCACCTGCGGGCTCGGCCCGGAAGTCGACGAAGACGTCGGCGACGGAGACCTGGGACACCTGGACCGGGTCGGGGCCGGTGTTGCGGAGACTGAGCTCGATCTCGCCCGGCCGCAGCACCGTTCGCTCCACCGCCAGCTCCTCGACGGGGGGCCCGCGCCGCTCTCCCAGACCGGGCCCACCGAGCACGGCGAAGCCGACGATCGCGACGACGATCAGGGCGAGCGGCCCGGCCGCGAGCACCCAGCGTGGAGGCCCAGCCGACGCGTCCTCGCGCGGCGCGGCTCTCGCCCCGGCCTCGATCAGCGGCCTCCGCCGGAGGGCAGATCGCAGAAGGCTGCGGGCGCGCTGCGGCGCTCGGCGCCGCCGCCGACCTGGAAGAACCCCATCCAGCCCAGGTCGGCGAACTCGGTCTTGTGGGCGTGGAACATGAAGTGGCCCGGGTGCGGGAAGCACATCTCGAGCACGCCGCGCTGCGCCTGGCCCAGCATCACCGTGTCGGTGAACTCGTTCGGCTCCAGCCGGGTCCCGGTCGGGAAGTAGTTGAAGAAGTTGGCGTGGATGTGCAACGAGTTGATCGGGTCGAACTCGAGCAGGTTGAGGAGGTAGATCCGGATCGGGTCGCCGCGACCCACCTGGACCGGCTCGTTGACGTAGTGGAAGCCGACCGTGTTGACCGCGTAGACGTCGTTCGAGCCGTCGAAGTTGGTGTCGAACCCGTTCATCACCATCACCAGCTCGCGCGCGGGCGCGAGCGGCGTGTCCTTGGGATCGATGATGAACGTCCCGTACAGGCCCTTGTGGATGTGACGCTTGAGCGGGGCCGCGTGGCAGTGGTAGAGGTGGAGCCCGAACGGCTCCGCCTCGAACTCGTATGTCGTCTCCCCCTGCGGCCCGATCAGCCCGGCGCCGATCCCGGGGACGCCGTCCATCTCCGCGGGGTGGAGGCCGTGGAAGTGGATCGTGTGCGCGTGCGAGGAGCTGTTCACGAAGCGGATCCGTAGCCGCTCGCCCTCGCGGGCGCGAAGCGTCGGCCCCGGTACCCGCCCGTTGTAGGTCCAGGCCGCGTAGCTGACGCCGGGCGCGACCTCGAGC
>JBOGZH010000351.1:0-3632 GCA_050697095.1 Solirubrobacterales bacterium | reverse complement strand
CGCGCTGTGGTGGGTCGCGACCCAGGAGGTCGGCCTCGACCCGAGGATCGAGGTGCGGATCTTCGACGCCGAGTTCCACATCGGGCCGGTCCTGTACGTGCTGTTGATCTTCCTCGTGATCGCCGGGGCGAGCAACGGCGTCAACCTCTCCGACGGGCTCGACGGCCTCGCCGCGGGGTCGTGCGCGATCGTCCTGCTCGCCTACACGGCGATCACGATCACCAACGGCCAGGAGGGGCTTGCCGTGCTCTCCGCGACGCTGGTCGGCGCCTCGGTCGGCTTCCTGTGGTTCAACGCCTTCCCGGCATCGGTGTTCATGGGCGACACCGGATCGCTCGGTTTCGGCGGGGCGATCGGGGCGCTCGCGGTGATGACCCAGACCGAGCTGCTGCTGATCATCCTCGGGGGGATCTTCGTGATCGAGGCGCTCTCGGTCGCGATCCAGGTGCTGTTCTTCAAGCTGTTCCGCCGCCGGGTGTTCCTGATGGCGCCGATCCACCACCACTTCGAGCTCATGGCGTGGTCGGAGACGAAGATCATGCTGCGGTTCTGGATCGTCGCCGCGGTGTGCTCGGGAATCGGCTACACGCTGTACCAGAACTCGCTCGGGAACTAGCGGCGCGGCAGGCAGGCGCGCGCGGGGCGCGAAACTAGCCTTGTGAGCGCACCGCGTGATATTGGCGCCGGGCCGCACGGCGAGGCGACAGGCAGGTGGGTGTCGTGATTCGTCGGCCCCCGCTGCCCGAGGGACCGTTCCTGGTCGTCGGGCTCGCCCGCTCGGGCAGCGCGCTCGCGCGCGCACTGGCCGAGCGCGGGGAGGAGGTGATCGGGTGCGACTCCGGGCGCCCGGCCGAGGCGGAAGGGCTGGCGGGGACGGGCGTCGAAGTCAGTCTGGATGTGGACGGAGTCGAGCTCCTGGAGAGCGCGCGGTGCGTGGTCAAGAGCCCCGGGGTGCCCCACGAGGCCCCCGTGGTCGAGGCCGCCCGGGCCCGCGAGACGCCCGTGATCGGTGAGCTGGAGGTCGCCTGGCGGATGATCCCCAATCGCTTCATCGCCGTCACCGGGACGAACGGCAAGACCACGGTGAGCGAGCTGGTCGGCCACGTCCACGACGAGGCCGCGCTCCCGGCCACGGTCGCGGGGAACGTCGGCACGCCGCTCGCCTCGCTCGCGGGGGCGCTCGACCCCGAGGCGACGGTGGTCTGCGAGTGCTCGAGCTTCCAGCTCGAGGACGCGGAGGCATTCGCTCCCGAGTGCGCGGTGTTCCTCAACTTCGCCGCGGATCATCTCGACCGCCACCCGACCCTCGACGACTACCTCGACGCGAAGCTCCGCATCTTCGCCAACCAGGGCAACGACGACGTCGCCGTGTACAACGGCGACGAGCGGGCGCTGCGGGGTCGCGATCTCGGCGGGTGCGCGCGGCGGGTGGCTTTCTGCGCCGAGCACCGTGGCGATCCGGATTGCAGCGTGTCCCTGGAGAGGGACGTCATCTTCTGGCGCGACGAGCCGCTGGTCGAGGCGTCGCGGCTGTCCTTGCTCGGCGCCCACAATGTCGCGAACGCGATGGCGGCGGCGGCGGCCTCGCTCGCGATGGACGTCCCCGCCGACGCGGTTCGCGACGGCCTCGTGAGCTTCGCCGGCCTTCCGCACAGACTCGAGCGCGTGGCCGAGATCGACGGCACCCTGTTCGTCAACGACTCCAAGGCGACGAACGTCGCCGCAGCGGTCGCGGCGCTTCGCTCCTTCGACGGTGGGGTGCGCGCGATCCTCGGCGGGTCGCTGAAGGGCGAGACGTTCGAGGCGCTCGTCGAGCCGGTGTCGTCGCGCTGCGTCGCGTGTCAACTGATCGGCGAGGCGGCCGAGCGGCTGGAGCATGACCTGGCGCCGGCTCGCGACGCTGGGGTGGAGCTGGCCCGGGCGGACGGGCTGGAGGAGGCTGTCCGAGCGGCCGCCGCCGCGGCGGAAGCAGGCGATGTCGTTCTGCTCGCGCCCGCGTGCGCGAGCTTCGACGCCTACCGCGACTTCGAGGCCCGCGGCGAGCACTTCCGGGAGATCGTCGAGGCGCTGGGATGAGCGCGATCTCCGCCGGACCTCGGGTCAGGGCCCCGATCGACCGTCGGCGGGCGAGGCCGAAGCGCGGCCATGCCGGCAACCCTCCGATCGAGTACTCGCTGCTTCTCACCGCGACCCTGTGCCTGCTCGCATTCGGCGCCGTGATGGTGTTCAGCGCCAGCTCGACGACCTCGGTCCTCGGCGCGAGCGGCGACGGCGCCGAGTACCTGAAGCGGACCCTGCTCTTCGGGGGCCTGGGGCTGCTCGCGATGCGGTTTCTCTCGGTCCGCGGGCTGAGCGCCGCGCGGGCGCTGACTCCTGCCCTGCTCGTGATCTCGCTTCTGCTTCTCGTCGCCGTGCTGATCCCGGGCGTTGGCATGGAGGCGAACGGCGCGACGCGGTGGATCGACGCCGGTCCGATCCAGGTGCAGCCCTCGGAGATCGCCAAGCTCGCCCTGATCCTGTACGGCGCGCACCTGATCGCCGCACGTCCCCGGCTCGTCCGCAACGTCCGCACGATGCTCCCGTACCTCCTCGTGACGGCGATCGCGTGCGTCTTGATCGTGGTCGAGCCGGACCTCGGTAGCGCGCTGGTGGCGGCGTTCGCCGTCGCGGCGCTGCTGGTCGCCGGTGGCGCGCGTCTGCGTCACCTCGGGCTGCTCGGCGCCGCCCTGTTCCTCGTGGTCGTGGTCGCGATCACGCTCGAGCCCTACCGCCAGGATCGCCTCACCGGGTTCCTCGATCCGGCCGGAGACCCGGGCGGCGCCGGGTTCCAGGGGATCCAGGCCTCGATCGCGCTCGGGTCGGGCGGCCTGTTCGGGGTCGGGCTGGGGGAGAGCGTGCAGAAGGCCTTCTACCTCCCCGAGGCCCACACCGACATGATCGCCGCGGTGATCGGTGAGGAGCTGGGGCTGGTCGGAATCACCGTGCTCGTGGGGCTGCTGGCGCTGTTTGGGTATGCCGGGTTCCGCACCGCGCAGCGGGCGCGGGACCGGTACGGCAAGCTGCTCGCGACGGGGCTGACGGCGCTCGTCCTCGTCCAGGCGGTCGTGAACCTGTTCGCCGTCACGGGCCTCGCGCCGCTGACCGGCGTTCCCCTGCCCTTCGTCTCCTACGGGAACAGCAGCCTGCTCGTGATGCTCGCCGCGGTGGGACTGATGCTCAACGTCGCGCGCGGGCGCGGCGCCCCGGCGGCCGCGCGCGCGACCCCGGGACGTGCTGCGAAACTCCGGGTCGTCGAGGGCGGCCGCACGCAAGCGAGGGTGAAACGGAGGAGCGATCGGCGCCGTGGCAACGGTCGTCATAGCGGCGGGGGGCACCGCCGGGCACGTGGTGCCGGCGCTCGCCGTCGCGGACGCGCTGCGCGCTAGGGGCGCCGAGGTCTCCTTCCTGGGGACCCCGGATCGCCTCGAGGCGGACCTCGTTCCGCGGGCCGGGTACGAGATCGACTTCCTCTCCGTGCGGGGGCTCGATCGCCGCAACCCCCTGAAGGCGCTGGGCGCAGCGGCGAGGGCGGCCGCCGCCGTTCCCGCGGCGCGCCGCTTGCTGCGTCGCCGTGGGGCCGACGCGGTGATGGG
>JBOGZH010000350.1:0-1888 GCA_050697095.1 Solirubrobacterales bacterium | reverse complement strand
CCCTCGGGCCGTGGCTGCGGCGCGCCGCGCACCGCGGGGGGGCGTCGAGCGACGCGCTTCGGGTCGGCGAGCGGGTGTACGCGCTGCAGGTTCGCGAGCTGGCCGCCGAGGACGCCGTCCTGCTCGTCGTGAGGGATCGCACCGAGGAGCTGCGCAAGGAGGTCGCCGAGCGCGAGTTCATCTCCAACGCCGCTCACGAGCTGCGCAACCCGATCGCCGGAATCTCGGGCGCGATCGAGGTCCTGCGAGCGGGCGCGAAGGAGGATCCGGAGGCCCTGGACCACTTCCTGCAGCGACTGAACGAGGACGCCGACAAGATCAGCCGCCTCACCCACTCGCTGTTGACCCTCGCGAGGATTGAGGCGGTGGGGGAGAGCGAGGGCGAGGTCGTCGACGTCCGGATCGCCGCGCAGGAGGCGATCCAGGCGCTGGTCACCCCCGAGGGGGTTCAGGTCCAGCTCGACCTCGAGCCCGGGGTGTTCGCCGACGGCGATCCGGCGCTGGTGCGCCAGATCCTCATTTCCCTGCTGACGAACGCCTACAAGAACACGCCCCCCCAGGGGACCGTTACGCTTCGCGCGCGCTCCGGGGGGTCTTCGCCCCCACGGGATTCGGCCGGGGGCCTCACGCCCCCTCCGGGGAGCAGTGTGTTGATCGAAGTCAGCGACACCGGCACAGGCATCCCCCGCGAGGAGCGGGATCGGATATTCGAGCGCTTCTATCGCGGTCGCAACTCGCTCGAGAAGGAGGGCTTCGGGCTCGGGCTCTCGATCGCGCAGCGGATGGTCGAGGTGATGGAGGGCGAGATCGGGGTGGAGTCGGAGCTCGGCAGGGGAAGCACGTTCTGGGTCCGGCTCCCGTCCGCCAAGACCGCCCCGACCCCGGTGGCCTAGATGACTGATTCCACGATCCACGCACGCCTGGATGCCGCCCACGGCCTTCGCATCTCTTCGTCCTCGGGGGCTCGTGTGCAGGGAGCACACTTCGCGCCCTGCGTCCTCGACCTGCTCGGCCGTGCGCGCCCCCAGGCGCCCGCGGCCATGGAATCAGTCATCTAGGTGGAGGCTGCCGTGGCCACCGCGAGGATCCTGATCGCCGACGACGAGCCCTCGGTGCGCGACTCGGTCGGCTACGCGCTCCGCCAGGAGGGCTTCGACGTGATCCTCGCCGTGGACGGCGACGACGCGGAGCGCAAGATCGGAGGGGAGGCCCCCGAGTTCGATCTCCTGGTCCTCGACATCATGATGCCCGGACGGAGCGGCCTCGACCTATGCCGCGACGTGCGGGGGCGCAGCCCGGTGCCGATCATCCTCCTGACCGCTAAGGACGCGGAGGTCGACAAGGTGGTGGGCCTCGAGGTCGGCGCCGACGACTACGTGACGAAGCCGTTCTCGGTGCGCGAGCTGCTCGGCCGGGTCCGCGCTCAGCTTCGCCGCCGCGAGCTAGACCGCAGCTCCGCGACCGGAGAAGGGGCGACGATCGAGGCGGGCTCCGTGCGGATCGACCTCGCCCGCCATCTCGTCACGGTGCGCGGCGAGCCCGTCAGCCTGACCCGCTCGGAGTTCCAGGTCCTGAGGCTTCTCGCCGGCCGCCCCGGCCAGGTGTTCAGCCGCCGGGAGATCATGGAGGAGCTATGGCAGAGCGAGTTCAGCGGCGACGTTCGCGCCTGCGACGTCCACATCTCCAACCTGCGCCAGAAGATCGAGCGGGATCCGCAGGAGCCCGAGCTGGTGCTCACGGTCCGCGGCGTCGGCTACAAGCTCGCCGAGTAGTGCCGCGTCCACCAATGGCGGCCCGCTTCTGGCGAGCGAAAGCCGAGTCTGGCTAGGACGCAGGGAGCCCAGGTAGCAGCGCTCATGACTATCCGGTTGGCTCAGGCAGCAGCCTG
>JBOGZH010000349.1:0-4921 GCA_050697095.1 Solirubrobacterales bacterium | reverse complement strand
GCAGCCGCCAGAACGGGGCATTCATTGGTGGACGGGGCACTAGGGCCGGGCGGGCGGTTGCGATCGCGACGGCGATCGTCGCGGCGGCGGTCGTGGCGCTCACGGTGGCGCCGCCGCGCGCGGCCGCGGATCCGATCCCCACCGCGCTCGGGATCCCGTGCACGCCGGGGCCCGGCGAGGTCCAGAAGTGCAGCGGCTCGATCGACACCCGGGTGCCGAGCTTCGACGGCGTTCCCCTCGACGTCAACCTGACCTTCCCGCCCGCCGCCCAGGACGGTCCCCATCCGCTGATCGTCTACCTGCACGGCTGGGGCGGGAGCAAGAACGCTGCGGCCCTCGACACCGACGGCCTCGCGCAGCGGGGATACGCGGTGATGGCGTACTCGGCGCGGGGGTTCGGCGACTCGTGCGGCGCGGAGTCCTCGCGCGCCGCACCGGGGTGCGCGAGGGGATGGATCCACCTCGCAGACGCCCGCTTCGAGGCGCGCGACACCCAGCATCTCGCCGGGCTGCTTCAGGACGCGGGCCTCGTCGAGCGCGGGATCGGCGTCACCGGCGACTCCTATGGAGGCGCTCAGTCGCTGATCCTCGCCGCGCTCAAGAACCGCGTCATGCGCCCGAACGGAAGGCTCGCGCGGTGGCGCAGCCCGGACGGAGCCCCGATGCGAATCGCCGCCGCCGCGCCGCGGATCGGGTGGTCCGATCTCGCCTACTCGCTGGTGCCCAACGGAGGCACGCTCGACTTTCGAAGCCACAACCCGTACCGGATGCCGGCCGGGGTCGCGAAGGACTCCTATCTCACCGGGCTGTTCGCGATCGGGCAGTCGGGCGGCTTCTACGCACCGCCGGGCGAGGATCCGGACGCGAACATCCCCGAGCAGTTCGATCTCCTCAAGGCAGGGGAGCCGTACGACTCGAACCCCGCCCTGAGGCGGCTTCTCTCACAGACGAAGCGGTTCCACTCCGCGTACTACGTCGAGCAGGGCGTCCCGAGGAGCGATCGCCGCAAGCCGGCGCCGCTGCTGATCTACAACGCATGGACGGACGATCTCTTCCCCGCCGACGAGGCGATCCGGTACGCGAAGCGGGTCCAGGTTCAACATCCCGGATCGAAGCTCTCGCTGTTCTTCGCCAACGGGTTCGGGCACCCGCGCGCGACCTTCGGCGAGACGCCGGGCATCGAGGAGGCGCGAGATGCGCTCTTCGCCCGCCATCTGCTCGGCGACCGCTCCGCGGACAGGCTTCCCGGCGTCCAGACCTTCACCCAGAACTGCGCCGGGGAGGCGTCGGGGCCGTTCGCGACCCGGAACTGGCGCAAGCAGCACCCGGGCGAGGCCGACTTCTCCACCGGCGAGACGAAGGCGTTCACCTCCGCGGGAGGCGATCAGGCCACCGCGCGGGCCGTGGATCCGATCTTCGGCGGTGGAGGAAGCTGCCGGACGGTCGACGCGGCCGACGACCCCGGCGCCGCTACGTATCGCCTCCCGCAGACGACCGGCGACGGCTACACGCTGATGGGATCGCCCACGGTCATCGCGAAGCTGAACACGAGCGGCGAGTTCCCCCAGATCGCCGCGCGGCTGTGGGACGTCTCCCCCAATGGCAGCCAGACGCTCGTCACCCGCGGCATCTACCGCCCGACCGAGAGGCGTGGCCATGTCTTCCAGCTCCATCCGAACGGGTGGCGTTTCGAGCCGGGCCACGTCCCGAAGCTCGAGCTGCTCGGGCAGGACGCCCCCTACGCCCGACCATCGAACGGGTCGGGGTTCACCGTCGAGGTGGAGCAGCTGGAGCTGGAGCTGCCGGTGCGCGATCGACCCGGCGGCGGGATCGGGAAGTACAGCCCGCCCAAGTAGGGCGGAGCGATGTCGGCGCCGAGCATCGGGCGCGAAGCGCCCGACTACGAGGCGACTAGCAGGTCGCCGTACTGATTCAGTAGCGCAGCAACGCCGCGACGCCGGAGTGCTCATCGAGCGCCGCGGCCGCCGTACCCTCCAGCGGGGTGATCCGCGCCCCGGTCTCGAGCGCGCGCTCGATCATCAGTTCGGCGACCGGCAGGCCGTCGTCGCCGAGCGGCGGGCCCTCGTACGCGAGGCCCTCCTCGATCCCGTGGCCGGTGTAGTCGCGCTCGGCGTCGAAGAGAAGGTGCTCGACGCGGCCCTGCAGCAGCGCTTCGATCGTCTCCTGCGGGCCGAGCGAGCCGCGCTCCTTCCCGGAGTACGCCGACTCCTTCACGGTCTCGACCAGCTTCAGCTCCCGCTCGCGATTGAGGTCCGGGATCAGCGCCTCGACCCGCCCGGCGATCCGCGAGGTCGGCTCGGAGACGACATTCTTGCTGTGCACGTGACGGGGCTCGCGTGAGTCGAGCGCGTCCGCGAAGCGCCGCACGTGCTCGTTCTCACCGAACACGAGCAGATCGCGCCACTCCCGCTCGCCCGCGCGCGCCGTCGTCCGGCCGCCGGCGTCCTTCAGGAAACGCTCACGGTGCGCCTCGAGCCGTTGGTCGTGCTGCTCGCGCCCCGAGGCCCCGGGACCGTGGAATCGCGCCGGATCGGACGGGCGCTGGGCCTTGCGCTCCTTCCAGTCGCCGGTGGTGAGGATCTCCCAATCGTCCACCTCGGAGAGCCTCCCGAGCTCCCACTCCCATAGCCTGACCTGGTCCCCGGAGACCGCGGCCGCGCCGATCCTCGCGCCGTCGTCGGCCAGCTCGACCAGCGGGCGCAGATAGGGCCGGTGCCCGTAGGTGGCCTCGGTGCGGTGCGGAGGCATCTGCGACGCGTACCACCGCTCGCGGCCCTTCTTCGCGACCTCGATGAACCCCATGTGGCCGCGGCCCTCGGGCGGCTTGCCCCGCTCGGGGAAGCGCTCCAGGACGGCGTCCACCACCGCTCGCAGCGCGAGCCGGACGTCGTGCGGGGCGTCGTCGGCCCCGCCGAGCACCTCGCGGAGCTCGTCGCCGAGCGCGACGTGCCAGCCGCCACCGCGGTCGGCGGGATCGATCTCCACCGAAACGGAGAGAACGCCGCCCGGCGGCGCCCACCCCAGGAGCCGCTTCAGCTCATCCGGGCCGGGAAGCGTCATCGCCGCTTCCGATTCGCGCCGCAAGGGGCGGCCAGGGCCCCTACCCGGCTCAGCTCTCGCTGGCCTCGCCGCCGTTGCCCTTCGCGACCGGGTCGTCGCCTGAGGAACCGTCGTCCGGCGCACCGTCGTCGCTGCCCTTTGCGCCGACGCCGACGGGCTCGGGCTTCTTCTTCGGGCGCTTGCGCGGCTTCGCCAGCTTCAGCTTCAGGGGATGCTCCTCGTCGCCGTCCGGATCGCGGTCCACGAGCACCGTGGTCCCGGGGACGATCTCGCCCTGGCGCAGGACCTCATCCGCGAGCGGATCCTCGACGAAGCGCTGGATCGCGCGCCGCAGCGGCCGCGCGCCCATCCCGGGATCGAAGCCGACGTCGGCGAGGAACTCCTTCGCCTCCGCGCTGAGCTCGAGCTGCAGCTCGTGCTCGGCGACCTGCTCCCGCACCCGGCCCGCCATCAGGTCGATGATCTCCGTGATCTCCTCCTTGGTGAGCTTGTGGAAGACGATCACCTCGTCGATCCGGTTCAGGAACTCGGGCCGGAACACCTTCTTCAGCTCGCCCATGATCTTGTCCTTCATCTCCTCGTAGGAGATGCCCGCCTCGTCGGAGACCGAGAACCCGAGCGGCGTGTTGCGGGCGATGTCCTTCGCCCCGATGTTCGAGGTCATGATCACGATCGAGTTGCGGAAGTCCACCGTCCGCCCCTGGGCGTCGGTGAGCCGTCCGTCCTCGAGGATCTGGAGCAGGATGTTGAAGACGTCGGGGTGGGCCTTCTCGATCTCGTCGAGCAGCAGCACCGAGTAGGGCTTGCGCCTCACCGCCTCGGTGAGCTGGCCGCCCTCGTCGTAGCCGACGTAGCCCGGCGGGGAGCCGACCAGCCGCGAGACCGAGTGCTTCTCCATGTACTCGGACATGTCGATGCGAACCATCGCCTCCTCGTCGCCGAACAGGAACTCGGCGAGCGTGCGGGCGAGCTCCGTCTTGCCGACCCCGGAGGGGCCGAGGAAGATGAACGAGCCTGCGGGGCGCTTCGGGTCCTTGATCCCGGCGCGTGAGCGGCGGATCGCCTTCGAGACCGCGGTGATCGCGACGTCCTGGCCGATCACCCGCTTGTGCAGCTCCTCCTCCATGCGGACGAGCTTCTGGGTCTCGGCCTCGGTCAGCTTGAAGACCGGGATCCCGGTCCACATCGAGACGATGTCCGCGATCTCCTCCTCGCCGACCTGGGGCCGCTCGCCGCCCTCGCCCGAGGCCCACTGGTCCTCGAGCTCACGCTTCTTGTTCGAGAGCTGGCGCTCCTTGTCGCGCAGGTTGGCGGCCTTCTCGAACTCCTGCGACTCGATCGCCTCCTCCTTGGCACGGCGCGTCTCCTCGATCTCCTCCTCCAGCTCCCGGTACACGGGAGGCTGGCTCATCGACTTGATCCGCATCCGCGACGCCGCCTCGTCGACGAGGTCGATCGCCTTGTCGGGCAGGAAGCGGTCCGAGATGTAGCGATCGGCGAGCTCCGCGGCCGCGGCCAGGGCGTCGTTGGTGATGTCGACGCGATGGTGCTGCTCGTAGCGCTCGCGAAGTCCCTCGAGGATAGCCACCGTCTCGGGGATCGACGGCTCCTCGACCTTGATCTGCTGGAAGCGGCGCTCCAGGGCGGAGTCGCGCTCCAGGTACTTGCGGTACTCGTCCATCGTCGTCGCGCCGATCGTCTGCAGCTCGCCGCGGGCGAGCGCGGGCTTGAGGATCGAGGCGGCGTCGATCGCGCCCTCGGCGGCCCCCGCGCCGACCAGGTTGTGGAGCTCGTCGATGAACAGCACGATGTCGCCGCGCTGGGTGATTTCCTTCATCAC
>JBOGZH010000348.1:0-8466 GCA_050697095.1 Solirubrobacterales bacterium | reverse complement strand
CTGCTCGGCCACGCACGCCCCCGGGCGCACGCGGCCATGGACTCAACCATCTAGCGGTAGGCACGGCCCCGGGGTGGGACCCGCAGCACTGAAACCGGCGGATCGAGTCGTTTCAGATCACGTCGTGCGGGCGGTGTGATCTCGTACGACCAGCCATCGGTCAATCGAGCTCGAGCTCGCGTTTGAAGTCGTTCGCCGGCGTTGCCTCGCCGCGCCGATACGCCTCCTGTGCGTTCCGCGCCGACGCATCCTCCTCTGGGTTGCTCGGCTCATCGTCCATTGGCGCAGCCGCGAGTGCCTGCAGCATCGGATCGTCGCGCTGTTCGACGAGCACGAGGGCCGCCTCAGCTTCCTGCTCGGAAAGAGCATCTACGAGCCGACGAAGCTTCTCCTTGGCAGTCATGCGAGAAACGACCGGCTGCTACGACTGTGCGGACGAGGCGTCGGTTCGCGGCTCCAGGATGACGAGCGGAATCTCGCGGTCGGTTCGTTCCTGATAGCCGCGATAGCCGCCGTAGCTCTCGACCGCCCTGGGCCAGAGCCGCGCCCGCTCCTCGGGCCTCGCAACGCGCGCGCGCACCTCGCGCCGCTCCGATCCCACCTGGACCGTCGTGTCGGGATGGGCGCGCAGGTTGTGGAACCAGGCCGGGTGCCGGGGGTACCCGCCCTTCGAGGCCACGAGCACGAGGTTCTCGCCGTCCTTGATGTAGAGCAGCGGCGAGGTGCGCCTGGCGCCGCTCTTCGCGCCGACATGGTCGAGCAGCAGCATCGTCGGCAGGCCGGGGAACGTATGGCCGATCCGGCCGCCGGTGGCTCGGTAGACGAGCGAGTGGCCCTTGAACGCCTGATTGACGAGCGGCCACATCCGCCTCTCGACGCTACGGGGGATGTCCATGCCCCAATCATGCCCGGAAGTGACACTTCGCGTGGTGTCGCGGGCTCGCCCTAGCCGCCGACCGCGACAGCCTCGATCTGCGACTGGCCGAACGAGCCCGTGGCCACGGGGCCCGCGGCGCTGAGGTGGTCGCCGCTCCCGGGGAGCGGATTCGGCCGCAGGTCACGGCGCACGTCGACGACCGTGATCCCGGGGCCCGTGACGCTCGCGGTGTCGGCGAGCACGAAGTGGGCGTCGCCGTCGCCATCGGGGTCGACGACCTCGACGTAGGCGATCCGCCCGGACACGGTGCGGCACCCGGCCACCCCCGCGGGGCACTGCGCCGGCGGAGCCGCGGGCGCGTCCGGAGCCGCGCGGTCGGATGGGTCGGGGGAAGCCGCCCGCTGGATCCGGTCCGGGACCAGGCCCTGGTCTTCGCTGCGGGCGAACGCCAGCAACGCGACCGAGATCAGAGCGCCGAGCACGGCGAGGATCGCGACCGCGATCAGCAGGCTGCGGGCGGCACCGCTCACGCCGTCACAGGTAGCCGAGTTCTCGCCCCGCCCGCTCCAGCACATCGCGGAACTTCGGATGGGCGATGTCGATCAGCTTCCGGGCCCGCTCGCCGAGCACGGCCTCGCGCGCGACGCGCTTGGCGTTCAGCGCAGCGCTGATCTCGGCCGGGGCGGCGGGGGCGGCCACGGCCGGCTAGCGTAGCGACCGACCGAGTCAAGGGTCGCGGACGAAATGGCCACCTCTCGCGACGTTCGCGAGCAGCTCGTCGAGCTGCTCGAAGGACTCGTTCAGGCCCTTCTCCATGCCCGAGTCGAGCATGCCGTCGCGCTCCTCGGGGGTATGGAAGATCGCGGTGGTCGTCACCTTCGTCCGCCCGCCGAGATCCTCGAATTCCACGGTGTCCACGCAGACGTATCCCGGCATCCCCTCCCACTCGAACGTGTAGACGATGCGCTCGGGCGGGGTGACCTCGCGGTAGGTACCCCTGAAAGCGGTCTCGCTGCCATCGGGATTGCGCTCAATGAAGCGCCAGTCTCCGCCGTCCCTGGCCTCCATGCGGTCCACGATCGTGGTAGTGCTCTGTCGGCCCCACCATTCGGGAATGAGCCCGGGGTCGGCGAAGGCCGCGAACACCCGCTCCCGGGGGCGTCGAACTCTCGCTCGATCAGGATCTCGCGATCCGCGGGCGTCGTGACGATCGCGCGGTTTGCGGTGGTCTCCTTCTCGTTGGTGGTCATTGCGACGGTGAGGAGCCGGGGGTCCCAGCTCCGCCTGGCAGTCGATTTCGGCACTCCCCCTGGTGGTACCGTCAGCGTGGGCGATGAGCCAACCCCGCACCAGGAGGTAGTCGAGCTAGGAGCAGGTGGCATGGAACGCTCACAGGCACAGATGGGAACGGTTCTCGTCACGGGCGGCTCGGGATTCCTCGGAGGGTGGTGCCTGGTCGAGCTTCTGCGACGCGGCTACCGGGTGCGCACCACCGTGCGGGACCTCTCGCGCGAGCCGGAGGTCCGCGCCATGCTCGCGTCTGAGGTCGACGCCGGCGACCGCCTGTCGGTGGTGGCTGGGGACCTGCGCCGTGACGACGGCTGGGAGCAGGCCGTGGAGGAATGCGACTACATCCTGCACGTGGCCTCCCCGTTCCCGCCGGCGCAGCCAAAGGACCCCGACGAGCTGATCGTGCCGGCGCGGGAGGGGACGCTGCGGGTCCTCGGCGCCGGCCTGGAGGCCGGGGTCAGCCGCGTCGTGGTCACCTCCTCGGTAGCAGCGATCCGCAACGGCGGCGAGCTCCCGTCTGCGCCGCTGACCGAGGAGGACTGGACGGACCCGGCGAATCCCAAGCTGACGCCGTACGCCCGGTCGAAGGCGATCGCCGAGCGTTCGGCGTGGGAGCTCGTGCGCGAACGCGGCGAGGTCGAGAAGCTGGCGGTGGTCAATCCCGGCGCCATCCTCGGCCCGGTGCTGAGCGACGACCGCTCCTACTCGCTCGAGGTGATCGAGCGGCTGCTCAAGGGAATGCCCGGCGTGCCGCGGATCGGGTTCAGCTTCGTCGATGTCCGCGACGTCGCCGATCTGCAGGTCACGGCGATGAGCGCTCCCGAGGCCGGCGGCGAGCGCTTCATCGCGGCGGGGCCCTTCCTGTGGATGTCGGAGGTCGCCGAGGTCCTGCGCGACCGTCTCGGGGAGGCAGCCGCGAAGGTACCCAAGCGCACCGTGCCGAACCTGATCGTGCGCGGGATGGCGATCTTCGATCCGGGGATCCGCTCTGTGGTGGGCGATCTCGGCAAGAGGGTGGAGCTGTCGAACGAGAAGGCCAGGGCCCTTCTCGGGTGGTCGCCTCGCCCGGTCGAGGAGACGATCGTCGACTGCGCGCAGAGCCTGATGCGCGAGGGCGTGGTCGGAGCCACGGCCAAGCAGCCAGTCGAGGCGCTCGACGAGTAGCCGGCGCTCAGTCCCGCTTCGGGCGACAAGCGGAAGCAGCTTCGCTGCTGCCTTCACGCGGAAGCGGAGCCGCGCAGACGTCCGGTGGGATGACACGCGACTCCTCCGCACCTCCGGCGATGCCGCGGCTGGCTGTCGCTCTCGGCCGGTGTGCTTGGCAATGACCCGTAGCGATGTGAGAATTCGCTGCATCACCGAGCGCTACCAACGTCCCGGCTGGTTCACCAAGCACCTCTTCAACCGCGCCGTCGCAGGGCTCACCCGCCTTGGAGTGAGCGTCGCGGGATCTCGGGTGCTCGAGATCCGCGGCCGAAAGACCGGCCAGCCACGACGCACCCCCGTCAACCTGCTGACCCTCGAAGGCGCGCGCTACCTCGTCTCACCGCAACCTCCGCGCCCGAGGCGAGGGTCGCCTGCTCCTCGGCCGCCGCGCAGAGCAGTTCACCGCGAGCGAACTTGGCGACGATGACAAGCCCGCGATCCTGCGCGCCTACCTCAAGCGCTGGAAATGGGAAGTCGGCGTGTTCTTCGAAGGGGTGGGACCGGATGCCGCCGACGATGAGCTCCGGCGCATCGCGCCCGACCATCCGATCTTCCGCATCAGCCCACCGACGCGCTGACCGGGCGCGCTTGCCGGTCGTGACCGCTAAGCCGCACGTTCAGCGTGTGGGGGAACGGCTTACCCGCTCAGTCGGTGTCGGGCGCGTCCTGCTGGAAAAGCGTGAAGCGGACCTCGCTTCCGTCGACCTTGGCGTCGAGGATCTTGTCCTCCAGGAGCTCGGCGGTCGGTCCCGGCTCGAGGTAGACCTGCGTGCCGTCGACCAACTCGTCGCCGGTCTCGGGTTCCTCGACGACCGCGAGGCGCAGGTCGCGCTGGGACCCGTCGCTGTTCTCGGCTGCCTTTGCCTCCTCGCTGGTGATCCGAAGGCCCGCGGTGTCGGGAAGCTCCTCCTGGGAGACGATCGTGTCCACGACCTCGGCCGCGGTGGGGGTGAGCGCCAGCATCGCTACTCCTTCCGGTCGGGTTGCGTCCGGGTTCCCGATCGTACGCACTCGAAACATCGGGCGCGGACCCCTGTCGCGCCCGGGCGCGTCTACGCGGGGGAGGTCGGCTGGTCCGCGAGCTTTGCGGCCTGGCGATCCGGGTTGATCCGGACCACGTCCCACACGAGCCCGAGCTTCTCCAGCGTCCAGATCACGATCGCGGAGGGATCGAACTGCCACCGGCGGAGGCCGTGAATCGCCGAGGTCGGGAAGGCGTGGTGGTTATTGTGCCACGCCTCGCCGAAGGTGAAGGGCGCGAGCCAGGCGAGGTTTCGCGACTCGTCCTTCGTCTCGAAGGGCTGGCGGCCGAACATGTGGCAGAGCGAGTTGATGCTGTAGGTCACGTGGTGGACGACGAACATCCGCACCGCCCCTCCCCACAGCAGCCCGGTCAGCCCGGCGACCAGGGTGCCACCGAGCGCGAACCCGAGACCGAACGGGATCGCGAGCCCGACGATGACCCAGAGGATGAACGTCGCGTCGATGAACTTGACCACGGGATCCTTGAGCAGGTCGGGAGCGAAGCGCGACTTCGATCCGCGCTGGGTGTGGATGAAGAGCCACCCGACATGCGCATGAAGCAGCCCGCGCAATGTCCCGCGCCACCCGCTCCCGTGCCCGACGTGGGGGCTGTGCGGGTCGCCCTCGTCGTCCGAGCAGGCGTGGTGCTTGCGGTGGTCGGCGACCCAGGAGATGATCGGGCCCTCGATCGCCGCGGATCCAAGCACACCGAAGATCGCTCGCATCGCGGCGCTGGTCTTGAAGCTTCGATGCGTGAAGAGGCGGTGGAAGCCGACCGTGACTCCGAAGCCCGTTACCGCGTAGACGATCACGAACACCGTCAGGTCGTGCCAGTTGAGCGCCTCGTTCCAGACCTGCCACCCGGCGAGGCCGAGGAGGACGAACGGAACGACCGTCACCAGGCCGGTGATGATCCGGTCACGGGTCTCGTGCGCGACCGGCTGCACGGCGTCGACCACCGAGTCCTGCTCCCGCACGCCCCCCGCGGCACGATGCGCACCAGCTTCCATTCGAATCGCTCCTTGTCCCCGATCCATCGCACCCCCCACTGATGCGTTCGGTTCGATGTCCGGTGGCAGTTAGGGGCCCCGAAGAGCCCGTCTACGCCCTGACCCTACCATTCGGCACGCGTGGTCAGCGCTTGTGGGGGGCCGTACCATGGCTACGCCCCGATAGCCGGAAAGCCCGTCTGAGCGCGACCCCCGATAAGCAGCAGCTCCTCACGGAGGCGCTCGCGCGCGAGGGGGAGGCGCACCGGCTGCTGCTCGAGGGAGAGGACGAGAGCGCCCGGGTGCCGCTGAGGGAGGCGGCGGAGCTGTACCGGCGCTCCTGGGAGGCGGCGGGCCCGCGCAGCTTCGGCCGCCTGATCGGGATCGTGAAGACCTCGGTGCTCGCGGGCGGCGGGGCGGAGGAGGCGGCGTACGTGCGCCGCGAGCTCGGCGACGAGGCGGACTCGCCGACCGGGTGGTACGCGCTGGCGCTCGCGGCGCTGGTCCCGGGGGACGACGAGCTCGCGCGCCGGAGCGCCGAGGAGATGCGCGAGGGCGGGGACGCCTTCGCGCGCACCGCGGACGCGATCGACGCGCTCGCGGCGGGAGAGCGCGATCGCTACGCCGCCGCGCTGAGGGCGATCGTGGAGGACTTCGAGACGCGGGACCAGCACGTCACCGGGGTCGCGATCGCCGACACGGCGGCGGTCCTGGAGCGAGTCGCGGCGGGGCGCGGGATCGCGGCGGGGGTGACCTCGCCGTTGCTGCCGAGGTAGGCTCGATCGCCGTGACGCCCTCGCCCGACGATCTGGGGACGCCCGGCTCCTACATCACCCTCGAGGAGGGCACGCCGGTGTTCTCCAGCGACGGCGAGGAGCTTGGCCGGGTCGACGAGGTGCGCGCCGACCTCGGCACGGACGTCTTCGACGGGCTCGTGATCGGCGCGGGCGCGCTGGGGGGCGACCGCCGATTCGTCGAGGGCGCCAAGGTCGAGGAGATCTACGAGCGTGGGGTCGTCCTCAAGCTCGACGCCGCGGTCGCGCGCGATTTCCCGCGTCCCGAGGACGCCGCCGGCGGACCGTAGGTGGTAGGTTCGCGGCCGCAACGAGCGGGGCAGGACCCGCGCCGGAACAGGAGGACAGAAGATGCCGATTGGAACAGTGAAGTGGTTCAGCGCCGAGAAGGGGTATGGGTTCATCACCCCCGAGGACGGCAGCAGGGATGTGTTCGTTCACTTCAGCGGCATCGTCGGCGAGGGCCATCGCTCGCTCGACGAGGGAGAGCGGGTGTCGTTCTCGTCGGAGGAAGGCGAGAAGGGACCGCGCGCCGTTGACGTGAAGCCCGCGGGCGCCGCGGCGGAGTCCGACGGAGGAGCCGCGGCCGAGTCCGACACAGAGGCCGAGGCTGAGGCCGGGGCCGAGTCCGAGGCCGACACCGGTGCCGAGTCCGAGCCCGGCGCCGAGGCCGAGGGCGACACTGGCGCCGAGGCCGAAGGCGACGCGAGCGCCGCGCCCGAGGGCGACGCCGAGCCGGACGCCGAGCGCGCAGAGTAACCGCGCGCATCAGACGCTTCCGCGGGCGTAGGTTGTCCCGCGTGGCCGCCGCGATCCTCAACGTCGGCGTGTCGGTAATATGTCGGGCCTAACCGACAGAATTGTGTCATGCCGGCGGTAGCGATCGACTTCGGAAACCTCGCACCCCTCCAGGGGGAACTGGAGGATGCAAGCGATGTCGTTGCGAAGAGCGACGAGCTGCCCGCCGGAGTGCGCGACCTCGTGCGCTCGCTGGCCGAGGAGCTTCGCGACATGGATCGAGATGACTGGGAGGAGGCGATCGACCCCTATCTCCTCGTCGAGCTCGAACAGGTCGCGATCTCGGCCCTGCTCGCACTCGACGATGACGCTGATCCTTCAGCGCAGATCGAGGGCACGGAGCTGGCGCTGGAGTCGATGCGCGAGATCCTCGGCGATATCGAGGAGGGCTCGGCCGTTGGCGATGAGCGCTCGGGCCGGGAGATCGCCCGTTGGCTGAAGGAGAGGACGCGGGCTTCGACCAGGGAGCTGGCCGAGGTTCTCGGGATCTCGGAGCGCAAGCTCGAGCGCTGGTTCGCCGGGTCCACCGAGCCCGTCGCCGAGGACGAGGTCCGGCTCCGGCTGGCCTCACGACTCGTGAACCAGTTGCGCCACGGGATGACCGGCTACGGCGCGGTGCGGTGGCTGAGTCGACCGTTCCCCGAGCTCGACGGACGTCGTCCGAAGGACCTTCTCGACGCTCCGGAGGAGGCATCGCGGCTGCTTGCGCTCGCCGCGCAGGCGCGGAGATCCGATGCGAGCTGATGCCCGAGCTTGTCTGCTATCGCGCGTCGAGCTATCGGACTCCGGTCCGCTCGCGGCGCCATGGTCCCAACTCCGCGGGCCGCTACCACGCGCCGGGGTCGCCCGCGACCCAGTATCTCTCGCTCCATCCCCTGACCCCGTGGGCGGAGGTGATTCGAAACCAGCGCTGCGCGTCGGTCGATGACGCCCTCGAGGTACGGATCGCGATCTGGGCGGTCCGCCTCGTGCTCGCCGACTCGCCGGCGATGATCGACTTCGACCTCGCGGACGCCGGCGGCACGCTCTACCCGATCCCGCCGGAGGCGCTCACGGACGATGACCCGACGGACTGCCGAGCGCTCGCTCAGGTCCACCGCGGCGACCGCAGCGCCGCGAAGACCCTGCGTGTTCCGAGCGCCGCCCTGCCCGGGACGGAGAACCTCGTGATCCTGGGGGGCCGTCGGATGATCGAGTACCGGATCGAGCCGATTCGACGGATTCACGTGTCGGCGGCGATCGGCTCGGTCGACGCCCGACCGCCGCGCGATCTCTTTCGACTGGTCCGCCGCCGCGGGACCCGAGACGCGGCGTTCGAAGCGTGGCGACGCGGGGAGGAGCACGAGATCCCGACGCTCGACGCCAGCGACCTCTGACGGCGCTCAGTCGCGCGGCTCGATCGCGAACGACGCGACGACGCTGCCCTCGGCGTGGACGTTCGTCAGCTCGCCGGGGCTGATCCGGGTGAGCAGCCCGCCGAGCCGGCCGC
>JBOGZH010000347.1:0-6545 GCA_050697095.1 Solirubrobacterales bacterium | reverse complement strand
CTCGTGCCCGCGCGGTCCGGCGGCTCGGAGAGCGCCCGCGCCGCGGACCAGCTCCGCGACGCGCTCGGACAGGAGGCGGCCCCGGGCGTCGTGATCCTCACCCGGGGGAGGGACGCGGAGCGATCGGCCGTCTACGACGTCGTCCTCGACGTGATCACCTCCCAGATCGAGGCGAAGCCGGAGGTCGCGGAGGTGCGGCGCGGGCCGATGTCCGGCGACGGGCGAACCACCGCGCTCGAGGTGTACTTTCGCGACGACGATCCGCGGGCCGAGCAGGCGGCCACCGCCGAGCTTCGACGCGAGCTCGACCCCGGTCCTCTGGAGATCCTGATCGGCGGCGAGGCGGGGATCGCGGACGACGCCCGCAGCGGGCTGTGGGGGGAGCTCGGGCCTCTGGAGCTCCTCGCGCTCCCGATCACCGTGATCGTGCTGCTGATCGCCTTCGGGTTGCGCCTCGCCGCCGGGCCGGCCCTGGCCGCCGCGATCGGGACGCTCGGAAGCCTCGGCGTGATCGGGCTCGTCAACGAGGCGACGCCGCTGTCGCTATCCGGAGTCGCGCCCGCCGCCGTGATCGCGGTCGCGCTCGGGATCGAGTCCTGCCATCTGCTGGCGGCGCGCTACGGGGACGGGCTCGCGACGCTCTCCGGCGAGGACGCCCTGCGCAGGGCCGTCGACGTTGCGGGCCGAGCGATCGTGATCGCGACCCTGGCCGCAGCCGCCGTGGCCGGCTCGCTCGCCGTGATTCCGGTCCTCGACGCCCGTTCGGCGGCGCTCGGCGGCGCGCTCGCCGCGCTTCTGTCCGGTGCGGTCTCGCTTGCCGCGATGCCCTCCCTGCTCGTCCTCTTCGGCCCCCGATCCGCACCCGAAGCGACAGAGCCCGCTAGGCAGGAGGCGGGGAGGAGCCCCTGGTACCGGCTGGAGTCGGTGCTCACCGCGCGACTCTTCGTCGCCGCCGTCCTCATCGTCGTCCCGGTGGCGGCGCTGGTCACCCTCGCGGCGCCCGGTCTGCGAACGGACACCGTCCCGCTCGACGCCGCCGGGCTGCCCGACGACTCGGAGGCCCGTCGCGCCGAGGTCGGCGTGACCGCGGAGCTCGGTTCCGAGGTGACCGCGCCCGTGCTCGCCTCAACCGAGAGCGACGATCGGTCCGGGCTCGCCAGGCTGCGGTGGGAGGGCACCGAGGCCCGCCCGGGCTCGCTGGGCGCCCGGGCGGAGATCGAGTCGATCCGCGATCGCTCGGCGTCGGACAGCGAGGACGTCGGGGGACGCGATGCCGCGGCGCTCGACGCCAACCGGGCGCTGCTCGATCATCTCCCGCTCGCGGCCGGCGGCGCGGCGCTGATCCTCGCGGTCGTGCTGGTGATGTTCGTGTTCCGCTCCGTGCTGCCGCTGCCCCGGGCGATCGCCTCGGCGATCGTGCTCGCGGTGGCCTCGAAGCTCCCGGCCGCGGCCGCCGCCGGCCTGCTCGTGCTCACGTTCCAGGACGGCCGCCTCACGGGCCTGCTCGGCTACACGCCCGAGGGAGGCCCCGAGCTGGTCGCCGTGGTGGCGGTCGTGGGGGCCGTCGCCACGGTCTCGGCGATGCGCACCGTGCACTTCGCGGCGACGATCGCGGAGGAGCGCGAGCTCGGCTTCGACGCCGCGGCGAGGGTGCCCCGCGGCGCCTCGCTCACGCTTCCGGGCGTGGCTGCGAGCACGACGGTGCTCGCGGCGGCCACGATCGTGCTCGCCGGCGCCGATCTCGTCGCGGCGAAGCAGCTCGGGCTCGCGACCGCCGCGGGCCTCGTGCTCGACCTCGTGCTCCTGCGAGTGCTGCTCGCCCCGGGGCTCGCGCGCCTGTCGCAATAGGGTGCTGGGGTGACCCCCGGGCCGGACCCTCCTGGACGCGACGCGCTCGGCGAGCTGATCGGGATAGAGCATCTCGAGGCCGGCGAGGGCTTCGCGCGGGCGCGCGTGCCCGTCACCGACAGGATCCTGCAGCCCTACGGCCTCGTCCACGGCGGCGTCTACCCGGTGGTTGCGGAGACGGTGTGCTCGCAGGCGACCTTCGACGCGGTCAAGGGGGAGGGGATGCTCGCCTTCGCCCAATCCAACAACGCGACCTTCCTGCGCCCGATCTCGAAGGGCCACGTGAACGCCGACGCGCGCGCCCGCCACCGCGGCCGGACCTCGTGGGTGTGGGAGGTCGAGATCACCGACGACGAGGGCCGCCTGTGCGCGCTGGTCCAGGTCGTGGTCGCGGTGCGCGAGCGGGGCTAGCCGCCGAACCGGTTCGTGATCGGGAGCCGGCGGTCGCGGCCGAACGCCTTCGGGGTGATCTTGATCCCGGGCGGCGCCTGGCGGCGCTTGTACTCGGCGCGATCGACCATCCGGATCACCTCGTCGACGAGCGCCTCGGGAAGGTCCTCGGCGACGATCTCGTCTCGGCCCTGGTCGCGCTCGACGTAGGCCTCGAGGATGCGGTCGAGGACCTCGTAGGGCGGGAGCGAGTCCTGGTCGAGCTGGTCGGGGCGTAGCTCGGCCGACGGCGGGCGCTCGAGCACCGAGGCGGGAATCAGCTCGCGGTCCTCGAGCCCGTTGCGGTACCGCACGAGGTCGTAGACGAGGGTCTTGAACACATCCTTGATCACCGCGAATCCGCCCGCCATGTCGCCGTACAGCGTCGCGTAGCCGACGGAGAGCTCGCTCTTGTTCCCGGTCGTGATCACGAGCCACCCGAACCGGTTCGAGAGCGCCATCACGAGGTTGCCCCGGATCCGAGCCTGCACGTTCTCCGCCGCCAGGCCGGGCTCGCCCGAGTCCTGCGAGAAGGCGTCGGACAGCAGCTCCCCGTACGTCGCCATCGCCTCCGCGATCGGAATCTCGACGGCCTCCACTCCGAGGTTCTCGGCGATCCGGCGCGCATCGGCCTGCGTGCCCTCGCTCGAGTGGGGCGAGGGCATGATCACGCACGCGACGCGCTCGGGGCCCAGCGCGTCGGTTGCGATCAGGGCGACCAGCGCGGAGTCGATCCCGCCCGACAGCGCGATCAGCACGCGCTCGAAGCCGTTCTTGTCGACGTAGTCGCGGAGCCCGAGCTTCAGCGCCTCGTAGATCTCCGCCTCGGTCCCGAGCGGGTCGGGGGGCGGGGGGCACTCTCGGGGCTGCGCCGGCTCGGGGGTCTCGAAGCGGGCGATCATCGGGGCGTCCATCCCGCCCGGAACCTCGGCCGGGCGCCGCTCAATCCCAGCCTGCGGCAGCGACACGTCGCACACCACGAGCTCCTCCGCGAACTGCGCTCCCCGCGCGACCGTCTCCCCGTGCTCGTCGACGATCACGCTGTGGCCGTCGAAGACCAGCTCGTCCTGTCCGCCGACGGCATTGCAGAGCGCGAACGCCGCACCGACCTCCCGCGCGCGCGTAGCCACGATCTCCTGCTCGCGCATTCCGCCCTTGCCGTGCTGGTAGGGGGAGGCGGACGCGTTGACGATCAGGCCCGCGCCGGCGAGCGCCTCCGCCGCGGCCGGGGGGCCGGGAAACCACACGTCCTCGCAGATCGTCAGCCCGACAATGCAGCCGTTCACGTCGATCAGGGCGGGGGAGGGCCCGGGCTCGAAGTAGCGGCGCTCGTCGAAGACCCCGTAGTTGGGGAGGAGCATCTTCGTGTAGGAGGCCTTGACCTCGCCGTCGGCGAGGACGCCGAGGGCGTTGTGGACGAACCCGTCGGCCTCCGCGTAGCCCACGAGGGCGACGATGTCGCGGACCCCCGAGGAGATCTCCGCGAGGGCGCGCATGTTCGCGGCGAGGAAATGGCGCTTCAAAACCAGGTCCTCGGGCGGGTAGCCCGTCACGGCGAGCTCGGGGAGGATGACGAGCTGCGCGCGCGCCTCGCCCGCCCGCTCGATCGCGTCGCGTATCTTCGCCGCGTTGCCCTCGATGTCCCCGACCGTGGTGTTGATCTGGGCGAGGGCCACGCGGAGGTTTCCGCCGTCACCGGGCATGGGTCAAGTATGGCTTGCGTGGCAGTCGCGGCGGGAGGGCGCGCAAACCCCGAGTCCTCGGGCGGCAACCGGGCAAGTCGGGGCAAGTAAGGAGGGGACACGCCAGCAGGGCTGGTTCCTAACCTCCGTTTCGGCGCGCCGGATCCCCAGACCCGTGATTTTGGTCGCTATGCGCCCCATATCGGGGGGTCTCGATTTGGCGCGTCATCGAGACGGAGGTTGGGAACGTCCCCCGGCCTGGCTCCCCTGCTTGCTGCCGTTAGTCAACCATTACCACGAGTGCACCGCGACCATGAACCCGACCGCGGTGCCGCAGATCCCGCCGAACACGATCCACTCGGCCCAGTGATCGAGGTCGAAGGCAGCCGCGTAGGCGAGCATCGCCAGCACCGCAAGCAGGGCCAGCGACAGGGTCGTGATGTGGTTCTGCTGGCGGCGCAGCCGCTGCTCGTGGGAGAGCTCGCCGGTCGGGGTCCGCACGTGGTGCTCGCGATGGTGCGGCCGCTGCGGGTCGATGAACTCCTCGCGCTCACTCATCGTGCGGCGCGAATCATCTCACGTCATCCGGGCGTCGCCGAGCACTTCCTCGACGAAGGCGAGTACCTCAGGCGCGGCCGGATCGACCAGATGGCCGCCGCCGACCAGCGCGGCGCGCGCTTTGGGAAGCACGCGTGCCATCGCTTCGGTCATTTCGCGCTGCTCAGGAAGGGACTCGGATGCCGCCACCAGCAGGGCGGGCTTGTCGATCGTGGCGAACGCGGCGGCGTCGGGCATCGCCTCATCGACATACCCCAGCTCCGCGAGGAGCGCCGGGCCGTTCTGCGCGAGAATCCGCCGGACCTCGTCCGGGAACGAGTCCCAGGCGCCCTCGCCCAGGATCTCGCCGATCAGCTCCTCGTAGACCGCATCGACGCCGTCCTGCGCAGCCACCTCGCGGAGTCGATCACGCATGGTTTTCGTCCATTCCAACGCCGCGGGCGAGAGGCCGAGTGCGTCACCCTCCAGCAGGACCAGCGCCCGCACCCGGTCGGGATAGCGGAGCGCGAGGTCGATAGCCACCGCTCCCCCGTAGCTGCGGCCGATGACTACCGCCGGCGCGGCCGCCAGGGCATCAAGCAGCGCGGCCGCGTCGTCGGTCTGCTCGGCCACGCTGGTGCGCTCGTAGGGTTCCGGGCGCTCGCTGCGCGCACACCCGCGGCGGTCATACCCGATCACGCGGCCGAGTCGCGCCAGCTCCTCGACCGCGTCCGCCCACATCAGCGCGGTGCTTCCGCCGCCGTGAATGCAGGCGATCGGCGCGCCCTCGCCGTGCTCCTCGTAGTAGAGCCGGATCCCGTTGACGCGGGCCTCGGACACCCGGCAAGCTTAATCCCGCGTCGCGCGAGCAGGTAAACCGGACCCATCATCTCACGTCATCCGGGCGTGGCCGAGCAGCCGCTCCACGACCATCACGTCGTGCCACTCGCCGTCGAGGCGACCGTGGCGGCGGTGGACGCCCACCTCGCGGAACCCGCAGGCGCGCACCAGCGAGACGCTCGCCTGGTTCGTGGTGAAGATCTTTCCGACGAGCTTGTAGGTGCCGTTTCGGGCCGCCGCATCGGCGAGCGCGTTGAGCAGGATCACGCCGATCCCGCGGCCGCGATGGTCCCGCTCCACGTACATCGTCGCCTCGGCGACGCCGGAGTAGTAGTGGTGGCGGTCGGCATAGGGTCCGGCGGCCGCCCACGCGACGACGCCGCCGTCCTTCTCGGCGACCAGCACGAGCTCGTCGCCCGCCGATAGCCACTGCTCCCACCCCTCGGCGTGCTGGTGGCGGGTCTCGAACGTCGCCACCCGGTCCTCGATCCCCTGGTTGAAGATCGCGGCGATCGCCTCGGCGTCGCCGCGTTCCGCCAAGCGCACACGCGGATTCACTACCACACACTCCCTCGAAACAGCCCGTTTCGGCGGGCGAGTCTAATCCCGCTACACGTCGTAGTACAGCGCGAACTCCCACGGGTGCGGGCGCAGCCGCACGGGGTCGACCTCTTGCTCGCGCTTGTACTCGATCCAGGTCTCGATCAGGTCCTCGGTGAACACGTCCCCCTTGAGCAGGAACTCCTGGTCCTGCTCGAGCGCGTCCAGCGCGTCGTCGAGCGACACAGGGACGCTCGGGATCTCAGCCAGCTCTTCATCGCTTAGCTCGAACAGGTCCCTGTCCACCGGGAGGCCGGGGTCGAGGCGGCTCTGGATCCCGTCGAGACCGGCCATCATCATCGCCGAGAAGGCGAGGTAGGGGTTCGCGGTCGGGTCCGGCGGGCGGAACTCGATCCGCTTCGCCTTCTCCGAGGCGTGGTAGACGGGGATACGCACGGCGGCGGAGCGGTTGCGCTGGCTGTACGCGAGGTTCACGGGAGCCTCGTAGCCGGGCACGAGACGACGGTACGAGTTCGTCGTCGGGGCGCAGAACGCCATCAGGGCTCGCCCATGCCGCAGCAGACCCGCGATGTAGTTGAGCGCCTCGCGCGACAGCAGCCCGTAGCCGTTGAAGTCGTACATCGCGTTCTCGCCCCCCCGGAACAGGGA
>JBOGZH010000346.1:0-2207 GCA_050697095.1 Solirubrobacterales bacterium | reverse complement strand
ATCTTGTAGAGGCCCATGAAGTCGGCCGTCTCCTCGACGAAGTCGACGATGTCGTCGAGCTGGGTGGCGAGCCCGTAGATGTCCTCGCGATCCAGCGGGGTGACGAAGGTCGCGTTCAATCGCTGGGCGATGTCGTGCGTGATCCGATCGCCCTCCTGCTCGGCGAGCAGGATCTCGCGCGCGAGGTCGGCGCTCTCCGGCCACTTCTCCAGCATCGCCTTGAGCAGCCGCGCCGACCGCAGCGCGTTCTCGCCTGCCTCCACGAAGAGGTCGAAGAAGACCCGGTCCCGCGGGACGAGCGAGATCGGCGTCACAGCGCCGGCTCCGCGGCGTGGGCCAGATGGCGCTCGATCAGCTCGCGCTGCACCGATCTCGGCTCGTCGCCGTCAGCGCGCGTGCGTCGCGTCCAGCGACCCTCGGAGTCGAGCGTCCACGCGTTCGTGTTGTCCGCCATGGAGCGGTCGAGCACGTCCATGAGCTCGGCCCGCAGCCGCGGGTCCTCGACCGGGGTGACGAGCTCGACGCGGTTGTAGAGGTTTCGAGGCATGAGATCCGCGGAGCCGATGTAGATCCGCTCCTCCCCGTCGCGCTCGAAGGAGAAGATCCGCGAGTGCTCGAGGAAGCGGCCGACGATCGAGACCACCTCGATGCTCTCGGACACGCCGGACACGCCCGGTCGAAGCGAACAGATCCCGCGCACGTTGAGCTCGACTCCCACCCCCGCCTGGGAGGCGCGGTACAGCGCCTTGATCGAGGGCGGATCGAGCAGCGAGTTCATCTTCATCCGGATCCGGGCCGGGCGCTCCGGCGAGTGCGCCTCGATCGTGCGCTCGATCTCGGACTGGATCCCCTCGTGGAGGCTGAACGGCGCCACGAGGGTCTTGCGGGCGCGCCTCGGGCGCCCGTAGCCGGTGAGGTAGTTGAACATCTCGGCGACGTCGGCGCCGATCCCGGGGTCGACCGTGAACAGCCCCAGATCGGTGTAGAGCCCGGCGGTCTTGGGGTTGTAGTTTCCGGTCCCGATGTGGACGTAGTGGCGAACCCGGTCGCCTTCGCGGCGGACGACGAGAACACACTTGCAGTGCGTCTTCAGCGCCGGGATCCCGTACACGACGTGCACCCCGGCCTCCTCGAGCTTCTTCGCCCAGCGGATGTTCGCCTGCTCGTCGAAACGCGCCTTCAGCTCGACCATGCAGACCGCCTGCTTGCCGCGCTCGGTGGCCTCGATCAGCGCGGGCACGAGCGGCGAGTCCGGGCTCGTCCGGTACACCGTCTGCTTGATCGCGAGGACGTCGGGGTCCTCCACCGCCTGCTTGACGAAGCGCTCGACGGAGCTCTCGAACGAGTCGTATGGATGGTGGACGAGGATGTCGCCCTCGCGCATCGCCCCCAGCACGTCGGCCGGCCGTCCATCCTCACCCTGGAGGCGCGGCTGCGTGACGCCCGAGAAGGTCGGATACCGAAGCTCGTCGAAGCCGGGGACCGCGGCGACGTCCCACAGGTCGTCCATCCCGAGCAGCCCCTCGGTCTCGTACACCTGCCCCTCCTCGATGTCCAGCGCGCTGACCAGCTGCTCGCGGAGGCGCGGGTCGATGTCTCGCTCTACCTCCAGGCGCACAACCTCGCCGAAGCGCCGGCGGCGCAGCTCGTCCTCGACGGCCTGCAGGAGATCGTCCGCCTCGTCCGAGACGTCGTAGTCCGTGTCGCGAGTGACCCGGAACAGCGCGTAGTCGACGACTTCCATCCCAGGGAACAGCGCCCCGAGGTTGTGAGCGATCACGTCCTCGAGCGAGACGAACGTCGTCCCGTCGCCGAGGGAGAGGAAGCGCCGCAGGAGCTCCTTCGGAACCTTGACGCGAGCGAACACCTCGTCGTGCTGGTCGGGGTCCCGGAGCACGACGCCAAGGCTCAGCGAGAGGTTCGAGATGTACGGGAACGGCCGGCCGTGGCCGATCACCAGCGGAGTCAGCGTCGGGAAGATCTGGCGCTGGAACAGGTTGTCGAGCTCGGCGCGCTCGGCGTCGTTGGCGGACCCGACCGTGATCAGCCGGATCCCGTGCTCGGCGAGAGTGGGACGAAGGTCGCCCTCGAAGCACGCGCGAAGGCGGCTCCGAAGTCCGGTGACGCGGGCGTGAATCGCGTCGATCTGCTCCCTCGCGCTCATCCCGTCCGCACCGCGGGCGTCGCGCCCCGCCTCGATCTGGTCG
>JBOGZH010000345.1:0-11755 GCA_050697095.1 Solirubrobacterales bacterium | reverse complement strand
GGAAGAACTCGAGCACCTCGACCGGGGTCGGGGCGGCCCCGACGTTCACCGCGACGAGCTCGTCGAGCCCCAGCTGCGCGCGGAGCGGCGCGAACAGCGCCTCGTCGGCCTTCGTGACCGCCTTGGCCAGCTCCGCGGGCACCTCCTGATCCTCGTTCTCGAGCTTGACCTTCTTCAAGGAGGCGGCGATCGCCTGCCGGGCGCCCTCTCGCTGCTCGTCCGGGAGCTTCGCGAGGTTCGCCTCGATCCCCACCTTCAACTTCTCCCAGATGCGTGGCACCGCGAAGAACCAGGTCGGGTGCACCTGGGGGAGGAATTCCGCGATCTTGCGGGGATCCGGGCAGATCGTCACCTCGAGCCCGCGGATCATCGGGAGGTAGTAGTTCGCGCCGCGCTCGGCTATGTGGGCGGCGGGGAGCCACGAGATCACCTTCGCGCCGCGCTCGGGGAGCGAGATCATGTCCTCGACGCTGGTGACGAGGCTCATCAGGTTGCGGTGGGTGAGCTGCACCCCCTTCGGCGGCCCGGTCGTGCCGGAGGTGTAGATCAGGGTGAGCAGGTCGTCGGAGTCGACCGCGTCTGTGCGCTTCGCGGGATCGAAGTCCGGATCGATCGCCTCGAGCTCCTCGAGCGTGTGCGTGCCGCCGTCGCCGTCCACGACGATCACGAGCTCGAGGTCGGGGAGACCCTCCTTCGCGGCGAGGAGCTGCGGGAGGAACATCGACTCGACGAACGCGACCCGCGAGCCCGCGTCGGAGAGGACGTATTGGATCTGCTCCGGCGCAAGGGTCTGGTAGATCGAGAAGGGCACCGCGCCCAGGTGCACGGCACCGAGGTCGATCGGGAGGAACTCCGGACGGTTGTTGAGCATCAGCGCGACCGTGTCGTCCTTGGCCACGCCGAGGTCCTCAAGACCCCCAGCGACCGCCCGGGTGCGGGCCCGGAGCTGATTCCATGTCAGCGTGACGCTGTCGTCCGCGGTGCGGACCGCGACGTCGTCACCAAGCCGCTCCGCGGTCGTCTCGAAAGCCTTCGCGAAGTTCTGCGCGATCGGATCCCTGCCGGGACCTCCGCTCGCGTAGTGCTCGGCCGTGGTTATCTCCATACCGCTCCTCTTCCCGGCCCGAACGCTACCGCACGTTGAAGCCTTCGCCGCTGAGCCGGTCGATGTCGTTCGATAACCCGACCAGGAACAGGATCAGCACGAGGATGAATCCGACCGCGCCGGCTCGCTCCATGACGCCGAACGGGACGGGCTTGCCACGGACCTTCTCCACGAGGCTCCAGAAGATGTGCCCGCCGTCGAGGGGAAGGAACGGGAACAGGTTGATCACCGCCAGCGAGAGGCTGATGATCGCGACCAGGGTGAGGGCGCGCCGGGCGTCGAACTCGATCGCCTGCCGCGTCGTCTCGTAGCCGCCCACCACCCCCGAGATCTGCTCCCGCTGATCGGGGTCGAACAGGCGCGCGATCACGCTCACGGTCGCGCTCGTCACCTGCCACATGAAGTCGACCGAGATCCGAGCCGCCTCGGGGACGGAGGGATTGACGGGATTCGTCGCGTAGGTGAAGCCGAGCCGGCTGCGGTCGAGATCGGCGTCGTACTCCGGCGTGATCCGCAGCAACTGCTCCCGCCCGTCGCGCTCGATCGCGACACGCGCGGGGGTCGCGGCCTTGCAGCCGTCGGTCGCCTCGCCCTCGCACTTGTGCCTGTTGACGGCTCGGGCGAGATCGACCTGGTCCCCGCGCGCGCCGTCCACCGCCACGATGTGGTCGCCGGGCTGCAGCTGCTTCGACGCCGGCGAGCCCGGCTCGATCTCCCCCACGTCCTGGGTCGGCTCGCCGACGCCGAAGGCGAGGAAGAAGAGGATCAGGAAGGCGATCAGGAGGTTCATCGCCGGCCCGGCCGCGATCGTCACGATCCGCTTCCACACGGGCTGGTGGTAGTAGGCGCGCGGGGCGACGTCGGGGGGGAGCTCCTCGTCCGGATTCATGCCGGTGATCTTCACGAAGCCCCCGAGCGGGATCGCGCCGATCCCGTACTCGGTCTCGCCGCGCTTCATCTTCGCGATCGCCGGGGGAAAGAAGAGGTAGAAGCGCTCCACCCGCATCCCCGTCGCCTTCGCGGCCACGAAGTGCCCGAACTCGTGCAGGATGATCAGCACCGCGAAGCCGGCGAAGGCGAGGACCCAGCTCACGTCGAGGCTCGTCCCCCGGTCGTGGTTCCGGTGGCCGGCGCGCCACCGTTCGCCCGATCCACCAGGCGGACGGCCTCCTCACGCGCCTCGGCGTCGGCCGCGTACAGATCCTCGAAGTGCGTGGGCTGTGTGGCGGGCAGCGCCGCCAGGGTCTCCTCGACCACCTCGGCGATCCCCGTGAACGCTATCCGTCCCTCGAGGAAGGCCGCCACCGCGACCTCGTTCGCGGCGTTGAGGACGCACGGCGCCGTCCCCCCCGCCTCTCCGGCCTCACGGGCCAGCCGCAGGCACGGGAACGCGTCGAGGTCGGGCTGCTCGAACGTCAGCTCACCGGTTTCGGCGAGATCGAGGGTCGGAACCTCGACGTCGGCGCGCTCCGGGAAGTGCAGCGCGTAGGAGATCGGCACCCGCATGTCCGGATAGCCGAGATGCGCCAGCGAGGCGCCGTCGTTGAGGTGCACGATCGCGTGGACGATCGACTGTGGGTGCACGAGCACGTCGATGCGCTCGTACGGCACGCCGAAGAGGTGGTGCGCCTCGATCACCTCGAGCCCCTTGTTGATCAGGGTCGCCGAGTCGATCGTGATCTTGCCCCCCATGTCCCAGGTGGGATGGGCGAGCGCCTCCTCGCGGGTGACGTCCGCGAGATCGCGCCGGCCCCGGAACGGGCCCCCGGACGCGGTGAGAACGAGGCGCTCGACGTTGCCGGTCTCACCCCCCACGAGCTGGTGCAGCGCCGAATGCTCGGAGTCGACGGGGGTGATCCGGGTGTCCGTCGCCTCGGCGAGCGCGGTGACCAGGCTCCCTCCCACGACCAGGCTCTCCTTGTTCGCGAGCGCCAGCTCTATGCCCTCGGTGAGCGCGACGATCGTCGGGCCGAGCCCCGCCGAGCCGACCATCGCGTTGAGCACGACGTCGGCGCCGGAGGTCGCGACGAGCTCGAGCACCCCCTCCTCCCCGGACAGCACTCGGCCCTTCCAGGCGCCGCGCGCCGCCTCGGCGGCGGAGGGGTCGGCGAGCGCGACCGGCACGCCGTGCTCGCGCCCCTGCTCGACCAGTGGCTCCCAGCGACGAGCGCCCGACAGTCCGACGACCTCGAGCTCGTCCGAGGCCGCGACCACATCGAGCGCCTGCACGCCGATCGACCCCGTGGAGCCGAGGATCAGGACCTTCTTCATCGTCGCTGAGTGTAGGGAGGCCGCCGAGCGGGTTTAGGCCCATGGGCGCGTTGGAGAGGGAATCGCCGAGGAGGCCCGTGGAGGCCGAATCTTGCCCCGGTTAGGGTGCCGCAAAGATGGCATTCGATGCCCGTTCGCCGGCGAGTGCCGCGTTGACGGTGCATATGACCGTCAACTCGGATTTCGGCCCCAAGAGGAGCGCGAGTGACGTGTTTGCGGCGCCACCGCCCTACCTGTCCACCGACCGATCGCGACCGAGTGGAGTGGGCCGGAACGGGTGCCAGCCCGTCAGTACACCAGAGCGATCGAGAGGTAGAACCCGGCGACGACGGTGAAGAGCACCGCGTCGAGGCGGTCGAGGAGACCACCGTGGGGGCCGAACGCGCGGCCCGTGTCCTTGACGCCGAGGTCGCGCTTGATCATCGACTCGAACAGGTCGCCCATCGGCGCGACCACCGCGATGCAGGCGCCCATCAGGATCGCGTCGGTTCCCGAAAGCCAGTCCTGGTAGAGGCCGGCGAACCAGAACCCGAGCGTGCCGCCGAGAAACCCGGCCGCCAGACCCTCGATCGTCTTGTTCGGGGACAGGCTCGGGGCGAGCGGGTGGCGCCCGAACAGGCGCCCACCCAGGTATGCGGCGGTGTCGGCGGCGAAGGTCGCGACCAGAACGTCCACGAGCAGCGCGCCGCCGTGCAGCGGCAGGTCACGCAGCAGCACCGCGTGGGCGAAGGGCGCCCCGATCCACGCGATTCCGAGGAGCGTGACGCTGAGCGACACCGTGATCCCCTCGCGTGAGGGACGCCCGAGCGCGAACGCGAACATCAGCGGGAAGGAGACCCCGGCGACCAGGGCGGCAACCCGCCCGGTGCTGAAGTGGGCGGCAGCGATCGTCCCCGCGACGACGGCGAACGCCACGGGGACGAACGGTCGCGCGTCCGACGTCATCCGGAAGTACTCGACCATGCCAAGGAAGGCGAGTCCGATCATCGCGAGCATGAACGGGACCCCGCCGGCGATGATGATCAGGATCGCGAAGATGATCCACGGGACCGCGACCAGCGTGCGCGCGAGCGTCTCGAAGCGGGCGCGGCGCCCCGTGGCTCGGGTCCTGGGCGGCTCGCGGTCGCCCGGCGGCTCGGCCTCGGGGGTGGGCCCGGAGTCCGGCGGGACGAACTCGCCCGCGACGGGAGGCTCCGCGTCGAAGAGGGTCGTGGGGTCCTCCAGCGTCTGCGGCGCCCGCTCGCCGGGGTCGCGCCGCTCGCGTCCTCTGCGGGACCTTCGGGAGGCCATCAGCGCCCGACCCTAGATGATTGATTCCATGGCCGCATCTGACCGGGGGCGTGCGTGGCCGAGCAGCTCGAGGACGCAGGGCGCGACGTGTGCGTTCAGCACACGAGCGTCCGAGGACGAAGAGATGCGAAGTGCCACGTGCGCCATCCGGGCGGGCGGGGTTGTGGAATCGATCATCAGGCCACTATCGGGTGCCGAAGCGCCTCTGACGCGCCTCGAACTCGTCGAGCGAAGCCCGGAACGCCTCCCGGGAGAAGTCCGGCCACAGCTCGTCGCGGAACACGAGCTCCGAGTAGGCGCACTGCCAGAGGAGGTAGTTCGATATCCGCAGCTCGCCGCTTGTTCGGATCAGCAGATCCGGATCGTGCATCTCGGGCGCGTACAGGTGGCGTCGGAACTCCTCCTCGGTCTCCCCGTCGAACGCCCGCGCGGCATCGACGATCTCCGCTCGCCCGCCGTAGTTGAAGGCGACGAAGAGGGTGATCCGCTCGTTGTCCCTGGTCAGGTCCTCCGCCCACTCGATTCGCTTCACCAGAGTCGGGTCGATGTCCTCGCGGCGGCCGATGAACCGCATCCGCACGCCCTCCTCGTGCAGCTCCGGCGTCTCGCGGTCGATGCGCTCCGCGAACATCCCCATCAGCCCGGAGACCTCCTCGGCCGGCCGGGACCAGTTCTCGGTCGAGAACGAGTACACGGTCAGCTCCTCGATTCCGAACCGGGCCGCGTCGCGCAACCGCTCCTTGACGGCGTCCGCGCCCGCCCGGTGCCCCTCGATCGGCGGAAGGCCGCGCTGCTGCGCCCAGCGCCCGTTGCCGTCGGTGATGATCGCGACGTACCTCGCCGCGGTCACACCTCGAGGATCTCCTCTTCCTTCCCCTTCAGCAGCGAGTCGATCTCCTCGATCGCCCCGTCGGTCGCCTTCTGGAGCTCGACCTCCGCGCGATGCTCCTCGTCGGAGCCGGCGTCCCCCTCCTTCTTGAGCTCGCGCAGGTCGTGCATGACGTCGCGGCGGATGTTCCGTACCGCGACCCGGCCCTCCTCAGTCACGCCATGGACGATCTTGACCAGCTCCTTGCGGCGCTCCTCGGTCAGCTCAGGGATCTGCAGCCGGATCACGTTGCCGTCGTTGTTCGGGGTGAGGCCGAGATCCGACTCCAGGATCGACTTCTCGATCGCCGAGATCGACGACTTGTCGTACGGGGTCAGGGTGAGCAGCCGGGCGTCCGTGGCGGCGACCTGCGTGATCTGCTTCAGCGGTGTCTCGGTGCCGTAGTAGTCAACCGTGACGCGGTCGAGCAAATGCGGCGAGGCGCGGCCGGTCCGGACCGTGGCGAGCTCGTTGCGGGTGGACTCGACCGACTTCGACATCCGCTCGCGTGCATCGGCCAAGAGCTCATCCGTCAAATCACTCATGCGACGTGCTCTGCTCCCGCTCGCTCGCCACTCTAATCACTGGTCATGACGCTCGCTCGCGCCCGCGTCCGCCGTCGCATGGCCTGCGGCTGCCTTGTGGACCGCTGACGCGTCGGCGCTGACCAGCGTACCGACTCGCTCGCCGGACACCACTCGCTCGAGGTTTCGCTCGTCGGCCATGTCGAAGACGTAGATCGGGAGACGGTTGTCCATGCACAGCGACAGCGCCGTGGAGTCCATCACCCGCAGCCCGCGCTCGATCGCCTCGCGGTGGCTGATCTCGGGGAGGAAGCGTGCTTCCGGGTGCTCGGCGGGGTCGGCGTCGTAGACGCCGTCGGTGCCGTGCTTGCCCATCAGGATCGCGTCGGCGTGGATCTCGAGCGCCCGCAGAGCAGCGGCCGTGTCGGTGGTGAAGAACGGGTTCCCTGTGCCGGCGGCGAAGATCACGATCCGCGCCTTCTCGAGGTGGCGGATCGCCCGGCGGCGGATGTAGGGCTCGGCGACCTCGGTGACAGTGATCGCGGACAGCACCCGGGTGTGGGCGCCGAGCTTCTCGAGCGCGTCCTGAAGCGTGAGCGCGTTGAGGACCGTGGCGAGCATCCCCATGTAGTCGGCGGTGGCGCGATCCATCCCGCGCGCCGCCCCGGCCAGCCCCCGGTAGATGTTTCCCGCCCCGATGACGAGCGCCACCTCGACGCCTCGCTCGGAGACCGCGCGCACCTGGGCGGCTATCCCCTCCACGCGGGTGGCGTCGGTTCCGTACTCCAGCTCGCCCATCAGGGCCTCGCCCGAGAGCTTGATCAGAACGCGCCGAAACGCGGGGTCCGCCACCTACTCCTCCCCGACCTGGAACCGGGCGAAGCGGGTGATCTCGACGTTCTCCCCGGTTCGGGAGGCGAGCTCGGCGCGCAGCCCCTCGATCGTTTTCCCCTCGTGGCGGTCGGTGTTGATGTGCTCCTGCTCGAGCAGGGCGACCTCGCCCTCCCACTTGGCGAGCTGGCCCCCGACCACCTTCTCGACGAGGTCGTCGGGCTTGCCGTCCTCGCGTGCACGCTGGGCCAGCACGTTGCGCTCGGCGTCGCGGGCCTCCTCGGGGATCTCGTCCTTCGAGACGTACAGCGGCGGCGGCGCGGCGCCCGCGATGTGCAGGGCGACCTCGCGGCCGAAGTCGCGAAAGTCGTCGGTGCGGGCCACGAAGTCCGTCTCGCATTGGACCTCGACCAGGACCCCGACCTTCCCGGTCGCATGGATGTACGAGCTGACCGCGCCCTCACCGGTCGATCGCCCGCTGCGTTTCGCCGCCGACGCCTGGCCCTTGACGCGCAGCAACTCGATCGCCTTCTCGGTGTCGCCGCCCGCTTCCTCGAGCGCCGCCTTGCAGTCCATCATCCCCGCGCCGGTGCGGTCGCGAAGCGCCTTGACGTCGGCCGCGCTCACCGACGCAGTCACTTCGCCTCCACGGTGTCACCCGATCCGCCGCCCTCGGGGGTGGGCGCGCCGCCCGCCGGCCCAGAACCACTGCCCGCGACGTCCTCCTCGGTAGCGGGACCCGAAGGGTCCCGCGCGGGCGTCGCGGGGTCGGCGCCAGCCTGAGCGGGCGTTGCGCCTTCGGCTGCCTCGGCGGCGGCCGCGGCCTTCGCGCGCTCCTCCTCCTCGGCGCGCTTGCGGGCCTCCTCCTCGCGACGCTTGCGCTCCTCCTCCGCGGCGCGCTTGCGCTCCTCCTCCGCGCGTCTGCGCTCCTCCTCGGTCCGCCACGCTCCGGCGCCCTCGCTGACGCTCTCGCCGACAGCGCGTATCACCAACTCGCAGGAACGGATCGCGTCATCGTTGCCCGGGATCACGTAGTCGACCGGGTTCGGGTCGCAGTTCGTGTCCACCAGGGCGATGATCGGGATTCGCAGCCGCTCGGCCTCACGCAGCGCAATCGCCTCCGTCTTGAGATCGGTGATGAACACCGCCTGCGGCAGGCGCTTCATGTCGCGGACGCCTCCGAGGTTGTATGCGAGCTTCTGGAGCTCGGACTCGCGCGCCATCCGCTCCTTGGTCGGGAGAAGGTCGAGCTGTCCTCCCTCGGACAGGCCCGTGAGCTCGTGCAGGCGGTCGATTCGCTTCGAGATCGTGCTGAAGTTGGTCAGCAGCCCGCCGAGCCAGCGCTGGTTGACGAACGGCATGCCCGAGCGCTTCGCCCATTCCTCGACGGCGTCGCGGGCCTGCTTCTTGGTCCCGACGAAGAGGATCGTGCCGCCCTTGCCGCCGAGCTCGCCGCCGAACTCGCTCGCCTGCTCGAGCAGCTTCTGCGTCTGGAGCAGGTCGATGATGTGGATCCCGTCGCGCTCGCCATGGATGTAGCGACCCATGCGCGGGTTCCATCGCCGCGTCTGGTGGCCGAAATGGACACCGGCCTCCAGCAGCTCTCTGATTCCTACCTCGGCCAATTGAGCACCCTTTCGATTCGCTTGCCCGTCCTGCCGTCGCGCGGGGACCCGGCGTGAGCCGGGCAGGGCCCCGCTGCCGTGCGGCAGGGGTCGATTACCGGTCCGCGCGATTGTAGAGGCCGCTAGGCGTTTCGAGCGCGCTCCAGCGCCGCCTGGAGGTCAGGCGGAAGGGCGGAATCGAAGCTCACCTCCTCCCCCGTGGCCGGATGGCGGAAGCTGAGCCGGTGGGCGTGCAGGAACTGGCGATCAAGGCCGTGCCTGGATCCCCGTCCGTAGCGCGGATCGCCGCACAGCGGGTGCCCGATCGCCGCGAAGTGGGTGCGGATCTGGTGCGTGCGACCGGTCTCGAGCGCCACGTCCACGAGCGTGTCGGCGGGCAGCAGCTCGGCGACCTCGAAGTGGGTTCGGGCCTCTCGGGGCCGGCGCCCACCCACCGCCATTCTCTCGCGCGCGCGGTGGTCTCGACCGACCGGGGCGTCGATCGTCCCGGCCCGCGAGCCGACCCGGCCCTCGACGAGGGCAAGGTAGTGGCGACCGATCTCGCGGTCTCGCACCTGGCGGGCGAGATCGCGATGCGCGTCTTCGCTCGCCGCGACGACCATCAGGCCCGAGGTGTCCCGATCGAGCCTGTGCACGATCCCGGGCCGCTCGCGCGGTCCCCCGGTCGCGATTCCCTCGAGCTGGCCGACCAGGGTCTCGCCGCGGTGGCCGGGAGCCGGGTGAACCACGAGCCCGGCCGGCTTGTCGATTACGACGAGTGCATCATCCTGATGCACGATCAATGCCCGCTGCCCCCTCCGCTTCGCGTCCGGGGCAGCGGGGTCTGGTCCGGGTTCGTCGGTCGGTGCACGAGCACGATCAGAAGGATCCCGATCACGATCGCGATGTCGGCAACGTTGAACGCCGGCCACATCGGGGGGTCGATGAAGTCGGTCACCTCGTCGGCGCGCACGCGATCGGCGAGGTTGCCCACCGCGCCCCCCAGCAGCAGCCCGACCCCGATCCAGAGGCCCGGCCGAGCCGGGTTGAGCGCGAAGTAGCCGAGGATCAGCGCCAGCGAGAGGGCCGTCACCACGATCACCAGCATCTGGCCGTCCGAGAGCAGCCCGAACGCGATCCCGCGGTTGCGGACGTCCGCGAGCTCGAACCCGAGGCCGATGTCGATCCGCTCCCCCGACCCGAGCGCGCTCGCGGCGATCGCCTTCGAGACCTGGTCGACCAGCACAACGATGGCCCCGAGCGCAAGGGCCCGGACCCAGGCGCGCGCCGACGCGCTCAACCGCGGATCAGCCCGACGACGACCGCTTGGACGACCAGCAGGAGGATGATCGCCAGGATCGGGCTCAGGTCGAGAGCGAATCCGCGCCCGCCGACCGGCGGGAGAAAGCGCCGGAACAGGTTCAGGTAGGGGTCGGTCACCTGGTGGATGAAGTCGATCACGGCGCGCAGATAGGGGTTGTATGGGATCCGGGGAATCCACGACAGCAGGATGCGCGCGAAGATCAGGATCAGGTAGACGAGGAACACCGCGTTGACGTAGTCCGCGATCTCGTTGCGCCCGATCGCCAACAGCACGGTCATTCGCGCATCCTGTCGAGCGAGGCCTGCACCGCCTCGCGCACAGCGGCCTGGAGGTCTCGCTCCGCGAGGGCATCGAGGCCGGCCTCCGTGGCGCCCCCCGGCGAGGCGACGGCACGCCTGATCGCCTCGGGGTTGCGGGTGCGGAGCAGCTCCGCGGTTCCCGCCAGGGCGTCGACGACGAGCTCGCGCGCGAGCCCCTCCTCGAGGTCCTCGTCCTCCCCGGCCCGGGCGAGCGCCTCCGCGACCAGCGCCACATAGGCCGGCGAGCACGACATCACGGCCGTAGCGGCGTCGATCTGGTCCTCCTCCACGGCGACCACGGTCCCCAGCGCATTCAGCATCTCGAGTGCATCCTCGCGGAGATCGGGCGGGAAGTCCTCTCCGGGGCGCACGTAGCAGACGACTCCATGGCGGACCTCGACCGGAAGGTTCGGCATCGCACGCAGCACGGGAACGCCGGGGAACGCCGCCCGGATCGTGGCGAGGGAGACGCCGGCCAGGACCGAGATCAGGGGTGGCGCCGACCCCTCCAGTTCGCCCGCGACCTCCTGGAGTGCCGTTCGCTTCACCGCCAGGACGAGCAGGTCGGCGCTCGCGGCCGCCTCGCTGAGGCTCGCGGCGGGCTCTCCACGGACCTCCTTCGCGAGCTCCCTCGCGCGCCCCGACCCCGCGTCGGCGAACAACATCGCCTCGGGCCCGTCCTTCGCCCCCGCCCAGCCGCGGGCCATCGCCGCTGCCATGTTGCCCGCACCAGCGAACCCGATCCGCATCGGCGAAAGACTATGCGAAGGGCCCCGGACTGCCCGGCCGTCCCGGCTCAGGACTGGTTGAAGAAGCCCTTCTCGACGAGCCGGGCCTGCTGTTCGGCGGAGACCTCCACGTTGCGCGGGGTGAGGAGGAAGGTCTTGTCGGCGATCTTCTGCATCCCGCCGTCGAGCGCGTAGGTCATCCCGGAGGCGAAGTCGATCAGGCGCCGCGACAGCTCGGTGTCGGCGGACTGCAGGTTCATGATCACGGGAATCGAGCGCTTGAACCTGTCCGCCACCTCCTGGGCGTCGTTGAACGTCCTCGGGGTGACCAGGTGCACCTGGACGTCCGCGCCGCCGTTGCCCACGGGGCGAAGGACGCGGTCGCGCGTGGGCGACGTGCTCGTCGGCTCCTCGGCGAAGATGTCGTCGATCTCGTCGCGCTGGCGGTAGCGATCGAGCCGTCTCACAGATCCGGTTCGCGCCTCTCGGCGCGGCGCGGGCTCGACCTCGCCCGGCACGGTCTCGAAGGGCTCCCCCTCGGCCGACGTGTCGGGCTCATATGGCTCAGCGCCCTCTTCGTAGTCCTCGGCGAGGCCGAAGTAGACAAGAGCACGGTGCCATGTATCACGCAAGGCCATCGTTGGCGATTTCGCTTCCCGGCGGGGATTTCCTCCGCTCCGTCGGAAGTCGCCGCCACGGATTATGCCTGGTTCGGCCTCCCTGCTCAGCCCCTTTCGTTGATTGGGAAGGGCCGCTCACCCGCCGTACAGCGTCGTGCCCAGCCGGAGGATCGTCGCACCCTCCTCGAGCGCGACCTCCCAGTCCTGGCTTGTGCCCATCGAGAGACGCTCCAGCCCGCGTTCGGCGGCCAGCTCGGCGAGGGCTGCAAAGTACGGGCGGGAGTCCTCGGA
>JBOGZH010000344.1:0-3195 GCA_050697095.1 Solirubrobacterales bacterium | reverse complement strand
GGGAGAGCTCGCGCTCGATCGCGTCCCGCACCGCCTCGAGCAGCTCGTGGCTCTCGGCGCTGCTCGACGGAGAGACGCCGTCTCGATCGGCGATCACCGACCAGCTCTCGGGCTCGAGCGGGACCTCGCGTCCCTGCCAGGCGCGCCGGCGCAGCTTGACCGCTGCCTCCAGAAGCGCGAACTTGTACGCCCAGGTGGTGAAGCGGCTGTCGCCGCGGAACTCGTCGAGCTTTTGGAGGATGGCCAGCAGCGCATCGTCGGCGCTCTGCTGGGCGAGGTCGTCGAGGTCGCCACCGCGCAGATGGGGAAGCGTCGCTCGCCGACGGTTGATCTCGAAGCGCGCCGCGCGCAACAGCAGGGCATGGAGGCGGACGCAGGCCTCCTCCCGCCCCGGCCCGTCGGCACGGAGGGCCGTGAGCCAGGCCGCGGACTCCGCGTCGCGCTCCCCGCTCGTGGCGGTTTCACCGCTGGCGGGTACGGGAACCGGCGAACGGTCGGGCACCACGCGGACGCTAGCAGGGGAGGGGGGTGCGGTCCTCAGCACGGTCGCCTCTCGTCGTCCAGGGGGGCGAGGATGCGGGCGGCGAGGCGCGGGCGACAGCCTCGGTCGACCAACTCGAGCAGGGCGTGCAGGTCGATCGCGCAGTCGCCGGCGAGTCGCGCCGCGAGGACCTCGCCGAACCCCGCGCGCAAGAGGCGCTCGCGCCGCCAGGCGCTTACGTCGTCCGAGATCGCCCCTCCCGGCCCCGGTCCGAATGTCTCTGTGCGCTTCTGTCCCACAGTCATTTAGCGACCTGGACGGGCGGGTTCTTACCCGCGTCGAGCGCCGATTTCAAGCCACGGCCAGCGGCTCGCGGCCCCGCTCGTGCGTCGTGATCGACAGCGGGACCAGGTCGTCGCCGGTCTCGACGGCGTCGAGGTGCTCGCGGCCGTCCTCGAGCCCGCGGCGGATCAGCTCGTCGGCGTGGCCGAAGTCGACCGGCTGGACCCTGAGCGGGCAGGGCGGGGGGAGCACGATCAGCCGCGCCTTGTCGCGCAGCAGCTCGATCTCGACCACCAAGCGGCGCGTGACGAGCAGGTTCATCGCATGCAGCAACATGGCGACGGCGCCGCGCGGCGCCTCGGGAAGATCGCAGGCGCTGCCGGTTGGCAGGACGTAGACCGTCTCGGCCCCGAGCTCGATCGCATGCGCGATCGGGGTGTTGTTGGAGACGCCCCCGTCGATCAGCTCGCGTCCTTTCCAGCATACGGCGGGAAAGACACCCGGAATCGCGGCGCTGGCCATCACCGCCTCGACGGCGTCGCCGCGCGAGAGGCGCAACTCGCGGCCGCGCAGGACCTCCGTGGCGATGACGTGCAGCGGGACGGGGGCTCGCTCGAGCCGCCCGAACTCGAGATGGCGCTGGAGGAGCCGGCGCAGGCCGCGGTCGGAGACGAGGTGATCGCGGGCCCCGAAGAAGCCCATGAAGCCGCTCAGCGGGTTGAGCGGAAAGATCTGCCCGCGACCGAGGCCGCGCCACACAGCCGCAAGCTCGTCCGCCGTCTCGGGCGTCTGCGGTCGCGAGGCGATGAAGGCGCCGTTCAGGGCCCCGACCGAGGTGGCGACGATCAGGTCCGGCGCGATCTCGCGTTCGTAGAGCGCACGCAGCATCCCGACCTGGATCGCGCCCAGGCTGGCGCCGCCCGAGAGGACGAAGGCTGTCTCGCTTTTGGTGGTCGTCATGTCCTGTTGGCGACCGGTCGCTCGCGTTTCTTACCCCGGGGCGGGTAAGACCATCGCGATCCAGGACGCAGAGGGGGTTAGGCTCGTCACCCGATCGACACCTGATGAGGAGGAATGGCCATGGCCACTGAGCGAACGTTCGTCATCGTCGGCGCCAGCCTTGCCGGCGCGAAGGCGGCCGAGACGCTGCGCGAGGAGGGATTCGACGGCAGCATCGTCCTGCTCGGCGCCGAGGCGGAGCGCCCCTACGAGCGCCCGCCCCTCTCCAAGGACTACCTGCGCGGCGAGGCAGAGGAGAAGCCCTACGTCCACCCCGAGGCGTTCTACGCCGCGAACGAGATTGACTTGCGGACGTCGACCACCGTCACCGCCATCGACACAGGCGCCTCGACGGTGGCGACCGGCGACGGGGAGCGACTGTCCTACGACCGCCTGCTGCTGACGACGGGTGCCGAGCCCCGCCGCCTAAAGGTCCCCGGCGGGGAGCTGGAGGGCATTCACTACCTGCGCGAGCTCGCCGACTCCGACACGATCGGCGATCAGCTCACCGCGGGCGCTCGCGTGGTCGTGATCGGGGCGGGTTGGATCGGGGCCGAGGTCGCGGCGTCGGCACGCGAGAGGAACTGCGAGGTGACGATCGTCGAGATGGCCGCGGTGCCGCTGGAGCGCGTGCTCGGCCCCGAGGTCGGAGCGATCTACCGCGACATCCACAGCGATCACGGGGTTCGCTTCCTGGGCGACACGGGCCTGGAGGCCTTCGAGGGCGCCGGCAGGGTCGAGCGGGTCCGTACCTCGACCGGAGAGACGATTGACGCCGACCTGGTCGTGGTCGGCGTCGGCGTCGCGCCGCGCGTCGAGCTGGCCGAATCGGCCGGGATCGAGGTCGAGAACGGGATCCTGGTCGGCGAGCAGCTCGAGAGCAGCCTCCCCGGCGTGTTCGCGGCCGGCGACGTGGCGAACGCCCACCATCCCCTCTACGGGCAGCGGATCAGGGTCGAGCACTGGGCGAATGCGCTCGCACAGGGTCCCGCCGTCGCGCGGAGCATGCTCGACAATGGAGCCCCGTACGACAAGATCCCCTACTTCTTCTCCGACCAGTACGACGTCGGGATGGAGTACGCCGGCTACGCCACGAGCTGGGACGAGGTCGTCTTCCGCGGCGACGTCAAGGGCAGGGAGTTCATCGCCTTCTGGCTCGAGGGCGGGCGAATCGTCGCGGGGATGAACGTCAACGTCTGGGACGTCAACGAGCTGATCCAGACGCTGATCCGATCCCGCACTCCGGTCGATGCGAAGCGCCTCGCCGACCCGGACGTGTCGCTGGAGGAACTCGCGTCCGCCGGCCGGCCGGCAGGGGAGGAGAAGCCGTGAGTATCTTGGCGCGCCTCAGCGCAGTCCGCGGCGAAGCACGGAGGCAAGGACCGACGCGTTACTGAGCAGTGGTTCCCGCGCAGCGAAGACGAGCGTGACCC
>JBOGZH010000343.1:0-4078 GCA_050697095.1 Solirubrobacterales bacterium | reverse complement strand
ACGTCGTCAACGCTGTCCGCTACGGCTTTCTCGGCTCGAGCGACGTCAGCGTGTGGCTCTCGTTCGCGGTCACCGCCGCGATCGCCGCGGCCATGGTCGCCTGGTCGCAATACCTCTTCAGCACCGGGAAGCGCCTCAAGCCGTAGGCCCGCTCCGACGCGGGATACTTGTTCCGTGGAGGAGGACCGCGAGCCCAACGTCGCCCTGCTCCAAAGGGTGCCGCTGTTCAACGAGCTGTCGCGTGAGGAGCTGGAGCGCATCTCGCGCGTCGCGGTGCCGCGCTCCTACCCGAAGGGGGTGCGGGTGTTCCACGAAGGAGACCACAGCGACGCGTGCTACATCGTCCGCAGCGGCGACCTCCGGGTGACGCGCGAGCACCCCGACGGGCGCGCGATCGCCCTCGCCACGCTCGGGTCGGGGGACATCTTCGGCGAGCTGGCGATGCTCGACGGCGAGGCCCGGTCGGCCAGCGTCGAGGCGCTCACCGACTGCCAGCTCCTCGCCCTCCCCGCCGCGGACGTGCGCCGGCTGCTCCAGAGCAGCTCGGAGATCACCGTGAAGCTGGTCGTCGCGCTCACCCGGCGCCTTCGCGAGGCGAACGAGCGGATCGCGCGGCAGTCGTTCCAGACCGTTCCCAGCAGGGTCGCCGGAGTCCTCTCACAGCTGATCGCCGAGGAGGCGCCTCTGGAGACCCGCGAGGGGGTGACGATCCGGATGACGCAGGCCGACCTCGCCCAGCTCGCCGGGACCTCGCGGGAGAGCGTGAGCCGGTTCCTCGCGACGCTCGAGCGGGCGAGCGTGGTGCGGGTGGGGCGTGGACGCGTCACCGTGCTCGAGCCGCGCCGCCTGCGCGCGTACATCTTCTGATGCGCCAGAAGCCGCACCAAACCCGGCGACGTGCGCACGCGAAGCGGAGCACGTCGCGGGCCTGATGGTGGACTTCGCCGGCGAGCGTGAGGCGATGGTCAAGCGGCAGCTCCGCCGCCGCGGGATCGGTGATGAGCGGGTCCTGGAGGCGATGGCGGCTGTTCCCCGCGAGCGCTTCGTGCCGGAGTCCGAGCGCCGGCGCGCCTACAACGACTCGGCGCTTCCGATCGGGCGCGGCCAGACGATCTCCCAGCCGTGGATCGTCGCCGCGATTTGCCAGGCGCTCGGGCTCGCGGGCGACGCGCGCGTGCTCGAGATCGGGACCGGTTCCGGCTACTCGGCCTGCGTGCTCGCGCGATTGGCGCGGGAGGTGGTGACGGTCGAGCGCATCGCCGAGCTCGCGAAGGGGGCCGAGGAGCTGCTCGCCGAGCTGAGCGCCGGGAACGTGACGGTGATCGTCGGGGACGGTACCCGCGGCTTCCCCGAGCGGGCGCCCTACGAGGGGATCGCCGTGCACGCCACCGCCCCGAACGCGCCTCCCAGTCTGATCGAGCAGCTCGCCCTCGGTGGCCGCCTCGTGGTCCCGATCGCCTCCGACGGCGCCGACATGCTGACCGTGTTCATCCGCGAGCGGGAGGAGGTCGATCCCGAGACGGGCGAGGGGCTCGAGCGCCACAACCTCGGGGCGTGCCGGTTCGTGCCTCTGATCGGGCGCGAGGGATTCGCGGAGGGCGGCAACGGAGGGTGGTTGTTCTGAGCACCCAGGCGCCGAACCCGCCCGGCGCCCTTTTCCGGAAGCGAGTATCCGGTTAGGCTCGTACCGCATGAGCAGCGGAATCTTCGTGCTCAACTTCTACTCGCCGGTCTTCATCGACCAGCTGAAGCGCGGTCGCAAGACGGCGACGATCCGGCTCGGCGACAAGTCGAATAAGTACACGCGCGGCCAGATGGTCTGGGTAACGGTCGGGTACCGCCACGGACCGCGTCAGAAGATCTTCTCGGCCGTCATCGACGACGTCGAGGTGAAGCGGGTGAGCGACCTCTCGCCGCGCGACGTCGAGCACGACAACCCGGAGTTTCGCCGCCTCGACGAGACCGTGCACTTCCTCGAGCAGATCTACGGGCGGAAGATCGAGGACGACGACACGGTGACCGTGATCCGCTTCTCCCAGATCGTCGAGCCCGCCGCTCCAAGCCTCGGCAACGGCGAGGCCCCGTCTCGCAACTAATCCGCGCGCGAACGCAGGGCGTATAAGAGGTAGTAGTGAGCGAGTACCGGTTTCTCACCACGTGGTGCCTCGCGGCGCCGATCGAACCGATCTGGGAGGCGATCCACGACTCCGAGCGCTGGCCGCAGTGGTGGCGGGGCGTGGAGCGGGTCGACGAGCTGGCCCCGGGGGGCGAGGACGGCATCGGCCAGCGCGCGCGCTACACGTGGAAGAGCCGGCTCCCCTACGAGCTCGAGTTCGAGATGCGCACGACCCGGGTCGAGCGCCCGCACGCGCTCGAGGGCGAGGCGTCCGGCGAGCTCGCGGGAACCGGGCGCTGGCGGCTCTTCGAGGGAAACGGGGCGACCGCGGTGCTGTACGAGTGGAACGTGCGCACGACGAGGCCGTGGATGAACCTCCTCGCGCCGGTCGCGCGCCCGATCTTCGCCTGGAACCACGACTACGTGATGCGCAACGGCGCCGAGGGGCTCGCGCGATTGCTCGACGCGCCCCTGCTCGCCGTGGGCGGCGCCTCCGCGCGGCGCCCGTCCGGCGCGTAGCTACACTTCTGACACACCTTCTGGCACTCTCATAGCTAGAGTGCCAAACGAACGTAGTACGTCCCTGCATCAACCCCGTCGCCGCGCCGGAGGCGAAGCCGACTACGTGGCGGGCAATGACTCTTACGGAGGTAATTGGATGAAGCTGAAGCCCCTTGGCGATCGCGTGATCGTCCAGGCAACCGAGGAGGAGGAGACGACCGCCAGCGGCATCGTCCTCCCCGACACGGCGAAGGAGAAGCCCCAGAAGGGCAAGGTCGTCGCCGCGGGGGAGGGTCGATGGGACGACGAGGGAGAGAAGCGAATCCCTCTCGACGTCGGCGAGGGCGACGAGGTCCTCTACAGCAAGTACGGCGGTACCGAGATCACTGTCGACGGGGAGGAGCTCCTCGTCCTGCGCGAGTCCGACGTCCTGGCAAAGGTCGAGTGACCGCGCTCCCTCACCGGACTAGAAAAGACAGGAGGAACAGAACCACATGGCTCACAAGGAGCTGAAGTACAACGCGGAGGCGCGGGCGGCCCTGCAGACGGGGGTCGACTCCGTGGCCGACGCGGTCAAGGTGACGCTCGGCCCCAAGGGTCGCTACGTCGTCCTCGACAAGAAGTTCGGTGCGCCCACGATCACGAACGACGGCGTCACGATCGCCCGCGAGATCGAGGTCGAGGACGTGTTCGAGAACCAGGGCGCGCAGCTCGTGCGCGAGGTCGCGACGGCGACGAACGACGTCGCCGGCGACGGCACGACCACGGCGACGCTGCTAGCCCAAATCATGGTGCGCAGCGGCATCAAGAACGTCGCCGCGGGCGCCAACCCGCTCGGACTGCGGCGCGGCATCGAGGCCGCCGTCGAGCAGGTGGTCAGCAACGTGCGCGACAAGCAGTCGAAGGAGATCGCGGGCAAGGACCAGATCGCCCGCGTGGCCGCGATCTCGGCCGCCGACGATGAGATCGGCAACGTGATCGCGGACGCGATCGAGAAGGTCGGCAAGGACGGCGTCGTGAACGTCGAGGAGGGCCAGACCTTCGGCATGGAGCTCGAGTTCACCGAGGGAATGCAGTTCGACAAGGGCTACATCTCCCCGTACATGATCACCGACCAGGACCGCATGGAGGCGGTGCTCGAGGAGCCGTACATCCTGATCGTGAACCAGAAGATCGGGTCCGTGCGCGACATGCTGCCGGTTCTGGAGCAGGTGATGCAGGGCGGCAAGCCGCTCGTCATCGTCGCCGAGGACGTGGAGGGCGAGAGCCTCGCGACGCTCGTCGTGAACAAGCTCCGCGGCACGTTCACCGGCGTTGCGGTGAAGGCGCCGGGCTTCGGCGACCGCCGCAAGCGGATGCTGGAGGACATCGCCACCCTCACCGGTGGCCAGGTCATCTCCGAGGAGGTCGGTCTCAAGCTCGAGAACGCCACCCTCGACCTGCTCGGCCGGGCCCGCCGGG
>JBOGZH010000342.1:0-6361 GCA_050697095.1 Solirubrobacterales bacterium | reverse complement strand
CCCGACCGTCGCGTCGGCGAAGTCCGCGGCGTCGTGGGCCGAGACGGCGTCCCCGATCAGGATCGTGTCGGAGAGCCGGTCGATCGAGAAGTCCGCGCGGGCGGCAAGCGCGCCGATCACCCGCGCGAGCACCGGACGGACGAAGGTGCCCGCGGCGATCGACACCACGGTGCCCTCGGTGGACACGGGGTCGGTCACCTCCCGACCCTCGGCTTCCCCAGCCTCCTCCTGGGGACCGCCGTTGCGCGCGTGTTGCAGGATCATTCGCACCTCGGTCCCGGCGCGCCCGCCGCGGATCTCGAACTGGTCCGAAAGCGTCGCGATCAGCGGCAGACCGAGCCGCAGCCCGGGATCGTCCGGTTCGGCGGGCCGGGGACGAAATCCCGAGCCCTCGTCGCGCACCGAGATCTCCACGCCGCTCTCGTGCGGGCACGCGCTGACCTCGAGCGGACCCGGGACGTCGTCGGGATACGCGTGGACGACCACGTTCAGGCACGCCTCGGTGACGATCGTCTTCAGGTCGGCGATCGCGTCCGAGTCGAAGCCCATCGCCTCCACGTATCCGGCGAGCGCCTGCCGGATGACCGCGAGGTTCTCCGGCCGCGCCGCCACCGTGAGGCTGAGGCCCTGGGTGTTCACTGCTCGGGGGGGCCGGCGCGGGCCGCCTCCACCGCCGCCGCCCGGGTTGGATGTACGGGAAGTGTTGAATTCAGCCCCGTGACCTCGAGCACGCGCTCGACCGGCTGAGCGCCGCCGGAAAGGGCGACCGTGAAGCCGCGGCCCGCACCGAATGCCTCTCGGCGCGCGTCCAGCAGCGCCCCGAGGATCGACGAGTCGATGAACGCGGCCCCGGAGAGATCCACCACTACGGCGCCCCCATCCCGGATCGCGGTCGCGAGCTGCTCGCGAAGCTCGGGCGCCGTGTTGAGGTCGTGCTCGCCGCTGAAGGTGATCACCGTGACTCCCGAATCCGCCCGCTCGGACGCGATTTCCCCTGGACCCATGAGGCGAGAATACCCGTGGAAAGCGTCTTCGCAAACCCCGGACCCCGGCTGGCGGCTTGCACGCACGATGTGTGGAGTAAGGTGCGTTGCGGATCCACGGAATGGCCCAGACCCCGGGGGGTAGCGTGAGTAGCCGAGTGGAGAGAACCCTTCTGCCGCGTGGCGCGACGGTGGGTCCTGAGCATCGCCTTGCGACGCAGCACGCCGCGGTCAGCGCCCTGGCGGAGTCGGGGAGCCTCGCCGACGCCGTGCCGCGCCTGCTCGAGGCGGTCGGGACGGGGCTGGGCTGGGACTTCGGGGCGCTGTGGATGCCGAACGGGAGCGGGCGTGGCACGTTGCGGTGCGTTCAGACCTGGACCGCGGCTGCGATCGAGGGCCGTCGCTTCGACGAGGTTTGCAGGGCAACCGAGCTCGCGCCGGGGATCGGACTGCCCGGACGCGTGTGGGAATCGGGCGCCCCCAGCTGGATCATGGACGGAACGGAAGACCCGAGCTTCGCCCGCACGGAGGCGGCGAAGGACGCCGGCCTGCACTCCGGATTCGCGTTCCCGGTCGTGCGCGGAGGGAACGTGCTCGGGGTGCTGGAGTTCTTCACGCGGGAGATACGCGCGCCCGACGAGGCGGTGCTTGCCGACTTCGCGACCTTCGGCTTCCAGATGGGTCAGTTCATCGACCGGGAGGCCGCCCGCCAGGAGCTGCGCGAATCGCGCGATCAGCTCGAGGCGATCCTCCGCAGCGTTCCCGCCGGGCTCATGGTCCTCGACCGGCGCGGCACGATCGTGTTCGCGAACGACACCGCGGCTCGGATGACCGGCCGCCCGGGGAGCGGCGAGCTGCTCGGCGCGGGCGCGAGCGATGTGCTCGGGGAGTGGGAGATCTTCGACGAGCAGGGCGAGCCGATGCCCCACGAGGAGCTGCCGACGACGAAGGCGCTTCGCGGGTTGGAGGGCCCCGCCGTGCTCCTGAAGGTACCCGTCGCGTTGCGCGGCGAGCCGCAATGGCTGATCGCCCGGGCGACGCCGGTGGCGGACGGCCGGGGAGGGTTCGTGGCGGTGGGCGTGTTCGAGGAGATCAGCGAGATCAAGCGGACCGAGCAGGCTCTGCGCGAGAGCGAGACCCGCCATCGCTCGATCTCTCGCACCCTCCAGCAGGGCCTCGCTCCGCCCCGCGCACCCGAGGTGCCGGGGCTGGAGATCGCGGTTCGCTTTCGCGCCCTGGGCGAGGCGAACGAGATCGGGGGGGATTTCTACGACCTGTTCCAGACCGGGGAGGGCCGCTGGGCGGTGATCGTCGGCGACGTTTCGGGAAAGGGGGTCGAGGCGGCGGCGGTAGCCGCGCTCGCCCGCCACACCGTGCGCGCCACCGCTCAGCACGAGGACGACCCCGGCCATGTGCTCGCGATGCTGAACGAGGCGGTGGGGCGCCAGCTCCCGTCGTCGCGGTTCTGCACCGCCGTCTACGCCACGATCGAGCTCGGCGAGCTCTGGGCCCGCATGCAGGTCGCCACCGCCGGGCACCCGTCGCCGCTCCTGCTTCGCAGCCACGGTGGGGCGGAGGAGGTCGGCCGCCGCGGCCCGCTGCTCGCCGGCTTCACGGGCTCCGACTACGGCTCGGAGCCCGCGCATCTCGCGGCCGGGGATTCCCTGGTCCTGTACACGGACGGCGTCACGGAGGCCGGTGAGCGTGCGAACGAGTCCGGCACGCAGGGGCTGGCGCCCGCCCGCCTCGCGGCCATGCTCGGTGCCTGCGTGGGCCTCGACGCCGAGGGGATCGCGAAGCGGATAGAGCACGCGGTCGTCGAGGCGGAAGCCGGGGACCCCCGCGACGACGCCGCGATCCTCGTTCTACGCAGCCCTCAGGAGGTTTAGCCCGGGCAGGCGAGGGGTAATATGTGGGAGGAGCAAACCCCGCTCCCCCCTGTACCAGCGACGGGCCCGGTGGTCGTCCCCCGGGCCCGTCGTGTGTCTTGAGGGTGGCTCGGGCGCGAGGGCTAAGATCGGGGACGGTGGCGAGGATCGAGGACTACAGCTTCGGCCGCGTCGTGGTCGACGGGACGGAGCACTCGCGCGACGTGATCGTGCTCCCCGAGCGCGTGGTCGGGGACTGGTGGCGCCGTGAGGGTCACTCCCTCGTGATCGAGGACCTCGACGAGGTGCTCGACGAGCTGCCGGTGCGGCTGATCGTCGGCTGCGGCGCCGACGGGCGGCTTCACCCTCACCCGTCGGTGGTCGAGGCGCTCGCCAAGCGCGGCGTGGAGGTCGAGGCGCTGCCCACCGGCGAGGCGGTGCGCCGCTACGCGGAGTCGAACCCCGCCCGGACCGCCGCGGCGCTCCACCTCACCTGCTGAGCCCGCCCACGGCCGCTGTGGGCCCGAATCCCAAAATCGCGCTGCTCGGTGACGTGATGCTGGGTCGCTCCGTGGCGGACGCCTTGGGAGAGCTGGCCCCCGAGGACGTGTGGGCGCCCGAGGTGCGGGAGATCGCCGCCTCCTGCGACGCGGTGCTGTGCAACCTCGAGTGCTGCATCTCCGCGCGAGGACGGCGCACCGAGCGCTATCCGGGCAAGCCGTTCTTCTTTCGCGCTCCCCCCTCCGCGATCGACGCGCTGCGGGCAATCGGGGTCACCGCGGCGGGCCTGGCGAACAACCACGCGCTGGACTACGAGGTCGACGCTCTCGACGACACGCTGGAGCTGGTCCGGGGAGCGGGTATCGCGGTCGCGGGCGCCGGGCGGGACGAGGCCGAGGCGCGGCGTGGGGTCGCGGTCGACGCCGGGGGGCGGTGTCTCGGGCTCGTCGCCGTCTCCGATCACCCGGCGGGATACGCCGCGGGACCCCGGGAGCCGGGCATCGCTCACGCGGACCTCGCGTTCGGCTTCCCCGGGTGGTTGACGGACGAGCTCGCGCGCCTGAGGGCGGAGTGCGATCTGGTCGTCGCGTTCCCGCACTGGGGACACAACATGACCACCGAGCCGGCCGGGTGGCAGCGCCCGGTCGCGGAGCAGATGCACGAGGCGGGCGCCGACCTCGTCGCCGGTCACTCGGCGCATGTGTTCCACGGGGTGGGGTGGGCGGGGCGATGCCCGCTCGTTTTCGACCTCGGCGACGCGCTCGACGACTACGCCGTGGACTCGAGGCTGCGAAACGACCTCGGCCTGATGGCGCTGTGGCGACCGGGGAATCCCGAGGCGGAGCTGGAGCTGGTCGGGCTCGGGCTCGACTTCTGCCGCACACGGCTGGCGACGGGCGACGAGGGAGAGTGGATCGCCGCCCGCCTCGACCACGCGTGCGCCGCGCTGGGGACGCGCGTGGAGCGCACGGCCACCCAGCGGTTCCTGGTCACTCCGCGTTAGGCGCCTCCAGTCCGCCGGGGTAGGTGATCGTCTCGCCGGCCACGACGGCGAACGGCGTCAACCGGTGTCGCTCGACGTGGCCGTCGGGCATCACGTGTTCGACCGACCAGCCGCGGGCGAGGAGCGCGTCGGCGATCAGCTGGCGGTGGCAGCGCCACCAGGGACCCTCGGCGCACATGAACGCGGTGCGTCGATCGCGCCCGAGATCCTCGAGCTCCGACAGCGCGGCGAGGAAGTCGGCGCTCGCCATGTGGTCCGCGTAGCCACGGAATCCGGCCACGCGCCAGCCGGTGTTGCGGGTGTCCGGCTCCGGGCGCCGGCGCCCGCCGAGCCCCTCTCCGAGCAGTGCGTACCGGATTCCCTCCTCGCCCAGCCGGTCACCGAGGGAACCCGCGTTGAAGTGCGGGAGCCTCCGAGAGGAGGGAAAGCGCCGCACGTCCGCGACCGCCTCGACGCCGTGCCGGCGCAGCAGCGCCACGAACTCGTCGGCGTCGTGGGTCGAATGCCCGATCGTGAGTATCGAGTACGTGCTCATCGAGTCTCGGCCGGGATGATTCCGATATCGAGACCGCGGCGAACAGCGCAGAGAGTGGCGCCGCGACGACCGTGGCCGATCGCGTCCTCGTCGCGGCGGTCGCCGCGGCCCTCCATCTGGCCGTGCTCGCGCCGCTCGCCGACGATCACTCGGTGATCGTCCCCCCGCTGTTCGAGCCCGAGGCGGAGGCGATCCTCGACGGCGCGCTTCCCTACGCGGAGCGCGACTTCGAGTACCCGCCGCTTGCCCTCCCGCTCCTGCTCGGGCCGGGGCTGATCGCCGACGGACCGGGCCCCTACGGCGAGGCGTTCGCGTGGGAGATGATCGTGTTCGACCTCGCGATCGTCGCCCTGCTGGCGTTCGGGCTGCGCGCATCCCCGGCGCGCGTGTGGGCAGCGGTTGGCGTGTACAGCGCGGGCGTGTTCATGCTCAGCGGGTTCGGGGCCCCGGACTCGGTGCTCGACGCATCGCTGCCGCTGGCGCGCTTCGACCTCGTCCCCGCCGCGCTCGTCCTCGCCGCGGTCCTCGCCCGCGAGGCCGGGCGGTCCGCGACCTGGTCCGCGCTGCTGGCGGCGGGCGGGGCGGTGAAGGCGTTCCCACTGCTTCTGTTCCCGGCTCTGCTGCGAGGTGAGAGACATCCGCTTCGGGTCGTGCTGGCCGCCCTCCTCCCGCTCGCCCTCGCAGCCGCGGCGATGCTCGCGATCGGGGACGAGTTCGGGTCCGCGATCGGTTACCACACGGATCGCGACCTCCAGATCGAGACCGTCGCCGCCACCCCCTTGCTCGTCGCCCACCTGTTCGGGGCTCCCGCGGGCTTCGGGGTCGGAGGCGGCAGCTACAACCTCGACGCCCCCGGCGCCGAGGCGGCGCGGGCGATCACGGTGGCGCTGCTCCTGCTCGGTTACCTGCTCGTGGTCTGGGCAGCGTGGCGCTCGCAGGCGCCGCCGCTCGTCGCCGCGACGGCGGTGCTGGCCGTGGCGGTCATCTTCGCGCCCGTGCTCTCGCCCCAGTTCCTGCTCTGGCTGCTTCCGGTCTCGGCCGCGGCCTTCGGCCTCCGTGTGCAGAACCTGGTCCTGCTCGCCGCCGTCTTCCTCACCCAGGTGGTGCTCGACCACTACGACGAGCTCGCGAGCCTGTCGGAGGGTTTCGTCGCCCCGCTCGCGGTTCGCAACGCCCTACTGCTCTGCTACCTCGCCCTCGTCGTCGCCCCGCTTCTGTCAGCGCGAGATCCGCGTCTCCAGCCGGCCTAGCGTCACGATGCGATCACGAGCTCGTCGCGCCGAGTGATGCATTCGGTACCCATGGGCTACCGAATGCATCAGTGATGCGGGGGTGCCGCGGGCCTGCGGCTAACCTAGAATCCCTGCGCGGGCCGGACGGCTCGCCACATACGGGGGCGTAGCTCAGTTGGTTTAGAGCGCCGGCCTGTCACGCCGGAGGCCGCGGGTTCGAGTCCCGTCGCTCCCGCTCA
>JBOGZH010000341.1:0-2392 GCA_050697095.1 Solirubrobacterales bacterium | reverse complement strand
CGCGACGGCTGCGGCTCGCGGGCCTGGCGCTCCCGGGAAGGCCGGGCCTCGCGGCTCGGGGCGCGGCGCGCCGGCTTCTCCAGCGGGGTCTCGCAGTACGGACAGAGGGACCAGCGGGGATCGACCGGCTTGCCGCACGAGGTGCAGGGGTCCTTGAGCCGCGCGCGGCAGTTCGGGCAGCGCAGGTAGCTCTTCTCGATCGGGTACTCGCACTTCGGGCATGACTGCTCGGTCAACTGCTTGACGCGCAGCTCCGCCGCCTTGATCTCGACCTCGCGCTCGTGCGCGTCCTCGAGGAACTCCGGGGGACGGAGGATCGAGTAGATCACGGTGCCGATGAACGGGAAGACGAACGAGGCTCCGACCGCGGAGGCGACCAGGACCTGGTCCTCCATTCGGCGCCGCGCGTCGAAGAACGTCCACGCCACGAGCGCGAAATAGACCACGACCAGGGAGAGCAGGAGCAGATTGACGACCAGGTTGAGGGCGTCGTTGCCGATGCCGAATAGCGCAAAGAGCATGATTTATGGCCCAGGAAGAATGGTTGGGACCCCGCGTGAGTCTAAACGTCGGCGCGCCGCGGGCTTTCCTTTAGTTCGTTGGCCGCCTGGCTATCCCTGTCCCCGACGCGTCTACAAGAACATACGCCCGAACGCGTAGCCGAGCCCGAAGAAGACCAGGATCACGAGCGCCACCACGACGGCGACCAGACCCATCATCGCTAGGAGCTCGGAGCGCGCCTCTCGGTCCATGGATAGCTCAGAAGGTAGTGGGAACCGGTGAAAAGCGCCACTCCGGAACGCTCTCGCGCCGCGAGCAGCGCGCGCTCCAGCGCGATGCGCGGGTCGGCCGCCGCCTCGGCGCTCAATCCCGTCCCGCCACACAGCTTCGCGAGGGTCGCGGCGGGGATGCTGGCGGCCCCCGGACGACCCAGTCCTGCGAGCCTCTCCGGCGCCAGCTCGGTGCAGATCGCATGGTCGACGATGGGCGCGAGCGCCGCGATCATCGCCTCGGCGTCCTTCCCCTCGAGCAGCGCGATGCAGGCGACGATCGGCCGCCCGCCCGCCACCTCGGGCAGCGCCTCGCCGAGCGCGCGCGCTCCCTGAGGGTTGTGCGCCGCATCGAGGACGATCGGCGGATCGCCCTCGCGGAGCTCCAGCCGTCCGGGGAGTCGGAGATCGTGGGCGACGCGTTCGGCGGCCCCGACGTCGAGTCCCCCGAGCACCGACCGGGCGGCGGCGACGGCGACTGCGAAGTTTCCACGCTGGAACGCACCCGGCGCGCGGAGCGTGAGGCGCGGCCCGGGCTCGGCCCGCACCAGCGACGCCCCCCTGTCGGCCGCGAAGCGCTCCGCGAGCCGCTCGACCGCCTCGCCCACCACTCCGACGACGAGCGTCGAGTGGTCGCGGAGCACCTCGAGCTTCTCGGTCCCGATCTCGGTCTCGGTCTCGCCGAGCCACTCGGTGTGTTCGAGCCCGACCGAGGTCAGGGCCGTGACCTTCGAGGGGATCACGTTCGTGGCGTCGAGGCGCCCTCCGAGGCCGGCCTCGATCACGCCGACCTCGACGCCCGAGGCCGCGAGCGCGGTGAACGCCGCGGCGGTGATCGCCTCGAACTGCGTCACCGCCTCTCCCTCCTCAAGCGAGCGGTTGACCGCCTCAACCGACTGCGCGGTGCGCTCGACCGCCGCCGCGAACTCCGCCCCCTCGATCTCGGCGCCGCGCAGCTCGACCCGCTCCGACCATCGCTGGATATGGGGCGAGAGGTAGCAACCGGCGCTGACTCCGTGCGCCTCGAGCAGGGCCGCGGTCATCTGGGTGACCGACGACTTCCCGTTCGTCCCCACCACGTGCACGGAGGCGAAGCGGTGCTGGGGCATCCCCAGCACCGAGGTCAGCCGGCGGATCCGGTCCAGGCCGAGCCGCCACCCGATCGGCTCCAGCGAGGCCAGGTAGCGCTCCGCGTCGGAGTAGGTCCAGTTCTCAGTAATCAGATCTCAGTAATCAGTTCTCAGTGGCCCGCTCGGGCCCTCAGTCTGACTACTGACTACTGACTACTGACTACTGGTCCAGCTCGGCGAGCTCGGCGCGGTAGGTCGCCAGCTTCTCGTGCTCCGCTTCCACGACCTCGGAGGGGGCGTTGGAGACGAAGCCGTCGTTGGCCAGCTTGCCCTCGGCCCGCTTCACCTCCGCGCGCAGAACGTCGCGCCGCTCGGCGACGCGCCTGCGCACCTCCTCGACGTCGATCTCGCCCGTGGCCAGGATCTCGACCGGGCCGACCTGGGCGAGCGTCTCGCCGCCAGGGGCGCCGTCGCGGTCGAACGAGAGCCGGGCGAGCCGCGCGACCAGCTCGTGCGGCGAGCCGGCCTTCGCGACCCTGGCCGCCAGCACGC
>JBOGZH010000340.1:0-4175 GCA_050697095.1 Solirubrobacterales bacterium | reverse complement strand
GTTCCATGGGCTCGAGTGCTCCGAGGCGCTCACCTTCGGGCTCGGGGCTGGTGCGTGCTTCTACTACGTCGTCCTCGACGGAGGGTCCCCTTCGCGGTTCACGAACGGTCGCACGGCGCGGCTCGAGGAGCAGTTCGTCGAGCTGACGAGCGCCCCGCTGAGCCTGGAGACGTCGGACGACCCCGCGGCCTCGTGGGAGCGCGCCCGGGCCGTGGTCGACTCGGGACGGCCGGCGCTCCTGCTCACCGACCTCTACCACCTCGACCACTACGGGCGTTCCGCGCACTTCCCGGGCCACGCGGTCGTGCTCGCGGGCTACGACGGCGAGCGGGCGTACCTCTCGGACACGGCGTTCGAGGAGCTGCAGACGACGACGCTCGAGAACCTCGCCCTCGCGCGCCACGAGCAGCACCCCGCGTATCCGCTCGCCGGGCATCTGTTCCACGTCCCCGTCGGCGTCCCGCTCGACGACCTGCGCGGCGCGGCGCCGCGCGCGATCGGGCGCGCAGTCGAGCAGATGCTGGAGCCGGAGCTGGGGGAGTTCCAGGGGATCCCGGCGCTGCGCCGCCTCGCGGCCGAGGTCGAGGACTGGCCGCGCGTGGCCGAGGACTGGCAGTGGTGCGCGCGCTTCGGCTACCAGGTGATCGAGCGTCGGGGGACCGGGGGCGGGAACTTCCGGCGCATGTACGCGCGCTTTCTCGACGAGGTGGGGTACGCGGAGGCGGACCTCGCGCACGAGGCGGCGGAGCGATGGACATCCTTCGCCGAAGCCTTCCTCGCCGCGAGCGAGGCGGACGGTCCCGAGGCCCCTCTGTGGTCGAGCGTGGGCGAGGAAGCCGCCCGCGTGCTCGATGCGGAGGAGCGCTTGTGGACGGCGCTCCGCTAATCGGCTGGGAATCAGGCGCGAAGCCGGGCGAAGAAGGCGAGCTTCGGGCCGACGTGGCGCTCGAACACGAGGCCGGCGGCCTCGGCACGGCGTCGGAGCGCGTCCAGGGTGACCATGTGCGGGTCGCCGAACAGCTCGCCGACGATCAGCCGGCCGCCGGGCACGAGCACGCGCTCGAGCTCGCGCAGCGCGGCGTCCTGGTCGGGGATCTCGCCGAGCACGGTGACCAGGACCGCGGCGTCGAAGGAGTCGTCCCCGTACGGCAGCGCCCGCGCGTCGCCTCGGGTCGGCCGCACGTTCGTCAGCCCGCGCTCGGCGGCGCGCTCCCTCGTGTGGTCGAGCATCTCCTGCTGGATGTCGAAGACGTCCACCTGCCCGTCGGGCCGCACCCACTCCGCGAGATCGAGCGTGTAGTAGCCGGTCCCGGGGCCGATCTCGAGCACCCGGTCTCCGGGCGCCGGCCCGAGGATCCCGCGCAGGCGCTCGCGGGTGATGAATGGGTGCGGGGCCTGGACCCAGAAGCGCTGGCTGTACGGACACGCCGAGGGGTTCTTGCGCCACCAGTAGGCGACGGCGACGACGGCCAATAGCGCCGCCGCCTGAAGCTTTCGGATCACGCTCCCGAGAAGCCGATCGTGTGCGACGCTGCCGCGCGGCGCACGAACACGACCTTGCGCAGGTCGAGCGAGATCGCGCCGTCGGTCGACTCGAGCTCGTACCACCCACCCGCCTCGCTCGCCAGCTTGTCGGTCGAGGCGACCGCCTGCTTGAGCGCGTCGAGCTGCTCCGCGCTTAGCCGCGCGACCATCACCTGGCCGCCGTCGAACCCGATTTCGACCCGGTTCGACTCCCCGCCGCCGTTCGTCTCGTCCTCCGCCATCACTCTCCCTCTGCGGGCTCGACGATCTCTGTCAGCACGCTGCCGGTCGCCTTCGGGTGCAGGAAGGCGACGCGGCTCCCACCGATGCCCGTCCGCGCCTCCTGGTCGATCAGCTCGACGCCCGCGTCCCTGAGCTGCTCGAGCGACGCGTCGATGTCCTCCACCGCGTAGGCGACGTGGTGCAGGCCCTCGCCGCGTCGCTCGATGAACCTCCCGACCACGGTCTCGGGGCCGAGTGGCTGCAGGAGCTCGACGTGGCCCTCCCCGACGTCGAGAAGCGCCGCCTCGACGCCCTGCGACACGACCTTCTCGCGATGGGAGAGGGGCATCCCGAAGGTCTCCTCGAAGAGCGCGGCGGCGGAGTCCAGGTCGGAGACGGCGACGCCGACGTGATCGATCCGGTCGAACATGGGAGCGATGAGTCTACGGCGCTTGCAGGCTCGGCACCGCAGCGCCGCGCTCGCGCTGGCGAGACATGATCGCCCGGATCTCGTCCCGCTCGAGCACCTCGTCGGTGAGCAGGCGCTGGGCGATCTCGTCCAGCAGGTCGCGGTGGTCGGTGAGCAGGCGGTGGGCGCCGCGGTACGCCTCCTCGGCGATCGCCTCGACCTCCTCGTCGCGCACCGCCCGCATCGCCTCGGAGACGTTGAGGTCGTCCGCGGCGAGCTGGTGGGCGCGGATCCTCGAGCCCATCCCGTAGTCGAAGACCATCGAGCGGGCGATCGAGGTGACCTTTTGGAGGTCGTCGGCGGCGCCCGTCGTCACGCGGCCGAAGGCGATCTGCTCCGAGACCCGCCCGGCGAGCAGGACCTTCAGGTAGTCGAGCAGCTCCTCGCGCGACTTCAGGTAGCGGTCCTCCTGCGGCAGGTTGAGCGTGTAGCCGAGCGACTTGCCGCGCGGGACGACGGAGACCTTCTGCACCTCGTCCACGGTCGGCAGCAGCTCCGAGACCAGCGCGTGCCCGGCCTCGTGCCACGCGATCACGCGCTTCTCGTGGTCCGTGATCACCTTTCGGGACTGGAGCCCCGCGACCACCCGCTCGAAGGCGCTCTCGAAGTCGCGCTGGGCGATCTCGACGCGCCGGTTGCGGCCCGCGAGGATCGCCGCCTCGTTGCACAGGTTGGCGAGGTCCGCGCCGGTGAGGCCCGAGGTGTGGCGCGCGACGAGGTCGAGGTCGACGTCGGCCCCGAGCGGCTTGTCGCGTGTATGCACGCCGAGCACGGCGGCGCGGCCGCGCATGTCGGGCGGCGGCACGAACACCTGGCGGTCGAAGCGACCCGGACGAAGGAGGGCCGGGTCGAGCTTCTCGAGCAGGTTCGAGGCCGCCATCACGACGACGTCGTCGCCGGACTCGAACCCGTCCATCTCGACGAGGAGCTGGTTCAACGTCTGGTCGCGCTCCCCGGAGATGTCGGAGCCACGCTGCGCGCCGACCGCGTCGAGCTCGTCGATGAACACGATCGCGGGGGCGTTCTCGCGCGCCTGCTTGAAGAGGCGGCGGATCCGCGCCGCGCCGAGCCCAGCGAACATCTCCACGAACGCGGACGCCGACTGGCCGAAGAAGTCCGCGCCCGACTCGTGCGCGACCGCCTTCGCGAGCAATGTCTTGCCGGTCCCCGGCGGGCCGTGCAGGAGAACGCCCTGCGGCACCTTTGCGCCGAGCCGCTTGAACTCGCCCGGGCGGCTGAGGAACTCGACCACCTCGCGCAGCTCGTCCTTGGTCTCCTCAACCCCGGCGATGTCCTCCCACGTGACCGAACTCGCCGAGCTGGGGGTGATCTGCTGCGGCTTCGTCCGCGGCATCAGCTTCAGCGTTCGCCACACGAGGAAGACGAGCAGCCCCAGGAAGAGGATCGGGAGCCACGTGATCGCCCACCGCTCGACGTCGTCGTAGCTGATCTCGAGGATCGCGGCCGTCAGCATGAGGTGATTCAACCCCGCGCGGCGCCCTCCGCGCGCAGGATCTCGGCCAGCGCAGCCGAACCGACCTCGAGCTGCTCGTCGGTCGGCTCGCGCGTCGCAACGTGGCGCTGGAGCTCGGTGCCGGGGCGGCGAAAGGCCCGGGCCAGCGGCGAATCGTGGTTGCGCTCGCTCCACGCGAACAGCTCCGCGGCGATCGCGACCCCGGCGAGCCCCGCGATCCCGCGGGCGATCGGGCCAGGTCGCTCGACGAGGCGCTCGACGACGAGCTGGCCGGCGATCGAGAGCACGAGCAGCGGGGTCACGAGGTGGGAGCCGCAGCGCTCGTGCTCCTTCGGAACCTCGCGCGGGTCGGCCCGACCCTGCTCGTACGCGCCGATCGCCTTGTGCTCGACGCCGTGATACGCGGCGAGATCGGAGTCGCTGAGGGCGACGAGCGCCGGGATGGCGCCCAGCAGCGCGGCGACGCTCTCGCGCACCAGTGTGGCC
>JBOGZH010000339.1:0-4723 GCA_050697095.1 Solirubrobacterales bacterium | reverse complement strand
CACCCAGCGCGGAGTGCGACATGGGAGCGGGGAGGCGACCCGGTGGGCGGGGCGGACGTTCAAGCATCTGCAGCGTCGCTACGAGGTTGACGAGATCCACGAGGCGGGAGACACCGTCGTGGCGCTCGCCCGGGTCCAGTACGTGTGGCGGGAGAGCGGCAAGATCGGAGACGAATGGCTGCGCGGGATCGCGCTCGACTTCCGGGACGGGAAGCTGCTGCGGTGGCGGCTGTTCGACGATCCGATCGAGGCGCTGGAGGAACTCGGCGAGTGAGGCGCGGCTGCTGCTAGCTTTGGAGCCAGGCTCGAGCTTGTGCGATTGGCCGCTCCAATTGTGAGCCAACACAATCGGCTTGGGAGTCGATTTCCGGGGAGCCCCTCGGGGCCCATCCGGTAGACACCCACCTGTCAACACGGGTTCTCAGGCCGAGCGGTCGTCGGCAAGTTGGGGCCTTCTTCTTATGAGCGGCGAGGACTTCGAGTACCACCTGAGTGATTCATCTCGGCGCGGCCCCGCGCCTCAGGGCTGGCACCATGGCGCCGCGGGCGGCGCGCCGTGCGGCGATCTGATCAGGGTCTCGCTGTCCGCCGCCGACGGAAGGGTGGACGCCGTCCGCTTCGACGCCGAGGGTTGCTCGGCCGCGATCGCCGCGGGGGCCGCGGTCGCGGAGGCGGCCGACGGGCTGGCGGTGCTCGACGCGGCGCGACTCGGCCCGGACGACCTCTCCACGGCGCTCGGCGGGCTCTCCCCCCAGGGCCGCCACGCCGCCGATCTCGCGGCCGACGCCCTGCACCGGGCGCTCGCGGCATGGATCGCGGCCGGCGATCAGCTCGTTCCGGGTCCGAGCGCGGGCGACCGGGTGCTCGTTGCGATCAGCGGCGGTGTGGACAGCGCCGTCGCCGCGTGGCTGGAGCGCGGGCGGGGCGCCGACCTGGTCGCCGTGACGGTGAAGCTGTGGGCGGACCGGCGCACCGACGGGGAACGCAGCTGCTGCTCGCCGGAGGCCGTGGTCGGAGCGCGGGCGCTCGCCCACTCGATGGGCATTCCGCACCTGACGATGGACCTGGAGGACTCCTTCCGCGCCGCGGTGGTTGAGGACTTCCTCGCCGGCCACGCCGCCGGACGCACGCCCAACCCGTGCGTGCGGTGCAACGGGCGCGTGCGGCTCGACGCGATGGCCGACCTCGCGGGGAGGCTCGGCGCCGAGCGCCTCGCGACCGGCCACTACGCGCGGATCGCCGACGACGGTCAGGGCCCGCTCCTCGTCGCACCCGCCGACACGGCCAAGGACCAGACCTACATGCTCTCCGCGGTCTCGCCCGCGACGCTCGCGCGGCTGTGCTTCCCGCTCGCCGCGCTCACCAAGGCCGAGGTGCGCGGGATCGCTGAGCGCGCCGGTCTCTCCGTCGCCTCGAAGCCCGAGAGCCAGGACCTCTGCTTCCTCGCCGGGGAGGGCAAGCGCTCGTTCCTCGCCCGCCACGCCCGGCTTCCGGAGCGCGAGGGCGAGGTCGTGGACGCCTCGGGACGCTCGCTCGGTCGCCATCGCGGCCACCACAACTTCACGGTCGGCCAGCGGCGCGGGCTCGGGATCGCGGCCCCCGCGCCGCTCTACGTGCTCGAGACCGACGCCGACTCCAACCGCGTGGTGGTGGGCTCCCGCGAGCAGCTCGAGACCAAGCGCGTGATCGTCCGCGACGCCGTGCTGCACCGCGACGGGGGTCGCGTCGATCGGGTGAAGCTCCGGTATCGCTCGCGCGCCCTGCCGTGCACGGTCGAGCCGGCGGGCGTGGACGGAGAGCTCACGCTGCGGCTCGCGGAGCCCGCCGTCGGCGTCGCCCCCGGCCAGACCGCCTCGCTGATGGATGGGGAGGCGGTCGTGGGCCACGGGACGATCGTGAGATGAGTAGGCTCGCCGCGACGATGCCCTACCCGATCAAGACGACGAAGCTGAAGCCGCAGCCGATCGCCGCGGCCCGCGTCACCACGCCGCCGTCCCAGCTCGCCGGCGCGTTCCGCGAGGTCCTCCCCGAGGTCGCGTCGTATCTGCAGTCGGTTGGCGCGACCCCGACGGGGCCGCCGTTCGCGCGCTTCTTCGACTACACGGAGGAGGAGGCCGACTTCGAGGCGGGCTTCCCCGTCGCGGAGCCGGTCCCCGGCGGCGACGGCAGGGTGGCCTCCGGCGAGCTTCCGGGAGGCCGCGCGGCGACGACCATCCACGTCGGCCCGTACGAGGGCCTCCAGCAGGCCCACGAGGCGATCGGGGAATGGGTGCTCGCCAACGGCCACGACCCCGCGGGGCCGGTGTGGGAGGTCTACGTCACCGGACCGCCCGACGAGTCGGACCCGTCGAAGTGGCGGACCGAGCTGGTGTGGCCGCTTCGCAAATAGCGGCGTTTCGGGGCTTCATACTCTTCACCTCGTGAACTCGGACGAGATCCGCGAGACGTTCCTGGGCTACTTCGAGCAGCGCGACCACCTGCGGCGCGCCTCGGCGTCGCTCGTGCCCTCCGTGCATGATCCCTCGGTGCTGCTGACCACGGCGGGAATGCAGCCCCTGAAGCCGTACTTCCTCGGCGAGGAGAAGCCGCCGAGCCCGCGCCTCACGACGTGCCAGCGCTGCTTTCGCACCACCGACATCGGGGAGGTCGGGAACACGGCGCGGCACCTCACCTTCTTCGAGATGCTGGGCAGCTTCAGCATCGGGGACTACTTTAAGCAGGACGCCATTGTCTTCGGGTGGGAGCTGTCCACGGAGGGCTTCGGGCTCGACCCCGACCGGATCTGGATCACGGTGTTCGCCGGAGACGAGGAGCTGGGGCTGGGGCCCGACGAGGAGGCGATCGAGATCTGGCGCGAGGTGGGGGTCCCGGAGGAGCGGATCGTTCACCTGCCGCGCTCGGAGAACTTCTGGCAGGCCGGCCTCGTGGGCCCCTGCGGGCCATGCTCGGAGATGTACCTCGACCGCGGGGTGGAGTTCGGCGGGTCCGACGATCTCCCGGGCGACGATACCGACCGCTTCCTCGAGTACTGGAACCACGTCTTCATGGCCCTCGAGCTGCACGAGGACGGAAGCCTCACCGACCTCCCGTCGCGCAACATCGACACCGGGCTCGGCGTCGAGCGGATGGCGGCGATCCAGCAGGACGTCCCGTCCGTGTATGAGTCCGACGCCTTTCGGCCCCTGATCGAGCTCGCCGTGGAGCTCTCGGGACGCTCGTACGACCAGGACGCGAAGACCACGAGGGCGATGAGGATCATCGCCGATCACTCGCGCGGCACCGCGCACCTGCTCGCCGACGGGGTCGTGCCCTCGAACGAGGACCGCGGTTACATCCTGCGCCGGATCATGCGCCGGGCGATCCAGCAGGGCCGCGTGCTCGAGCTCGAGCCCCCGTACCTGGGGCGCTTCGCGGAGCGGGTGATCGAGTCGATGGGCGGCGTGTACCCGCACCTCGTCGAGGAGCGCGACACGATCCTGCGCTGGGTCTCCGACGAGGAGAAGAGCTTCGGGCGCACGCTCGATCGCGGCACGGAGCTGCTCAGCCGGCTGGTCGCCGACGCGAAGGATCAGGGCACCTCGTGGGTCGACGCCGCCGAAGCGTTCCAGCTCCATGACACCTACGGGTTCCCTTACGACCTCACGAAGGAGCTGCTGGCGGAGCAGGGGCTGTCGGTCGACGACGCCGGCTTCGAGGTGCTGATGGAGGAGCAGCGGGTGCGGGCGCGGACCGGCGCGGAGGCGGCGACCCCCGACCGCCACGCCGCGGTGATCTCGTTCGTCTCCGGCGCGCCCCAGACCCGGTTCGTCGGCTACGAGACGCTCCGCGCAGCCACCAGCGTCTCGGCGGCGGAGGACTCGAACGGCGCGCCCCTCGTGAAGCTCGAGGAGAGCCCCTTCTACGCCGAGGGCGGCGGACAGGTCGCGGACTCGGGCTCGATCCGCTGGGACGGGAACGAGACCCCGGTGCTCGACGTGTACCGGGTGGGCGACGACCAAGCCATCAGAATCACTCCCGCTGAATCCTCGGCTTCGCCTCCGGTTCAGCGGGGTTCCGGGCGGGACGAGGTTGGTCTGCTGCCAAAGCCCGGTGAACGCGTTGAAGCGATCGTCGAGCGCGCGACGCGCCACGCGACGATGCGCAACCACACCGCGACCCATCTCCTCCACGCGGCGCTCCGGGGGCGCCTCGGCACCCACGTCCGCCAGGCCGGCTCGGCCGTGCGCCCGGACAAGCTCCGATTCGACTTCACTCACGGGGCGGCGCTCACGCCGGAGGAGCTGGGCGAGATCGAGGAGCGCGTGAACGGCTGGATCAAGGCGAGCCTGCCGGTCCGGGCGCTGAACATGGATCGCGCCGAGGCGGAGGCGCTGGGGGCGATCGCCCTGTTCGGCGAGAAGTACGGCGAGTGGGTGCGGGTGGTCGAGGTGGAGGACGTGTCGCGCGAGCTGTGCGGCGGCACGCACGTGGCCAACACGGCGGAGGTCGGGATCCTCGCGCTCGTCTCCGAGGGATCGAGCGCGTCGAATGTGCGACGCGTCGAGGCGCTCACTGGCCCGGCGGCGATCGACTGGTACCGGGAGCGCAACGACGAGCTCCGGGAGGCCGGGGCGCTGCTCGGCGCGCCGCGGGACCCGGTGGGCGCGGCGCGGCGCGCGGCCGCGCGGCTCGAGGAACTGGAGCTCGGTGCAAGGGAGGCATCGACCCGGGAGGCGGGCGAGAC
>JBOGZH010000338.1:0-5345 GCA_050697095.1 Solirubrobacterales bacterium | reverse complement strand
TCCCACTTGTCGGCGATCATCTCGGCGGAGATCCCCTGGGGGACGAGGTTGTAGCGCTCCATCAGCTGGGGCGAGAAGGCCATCCCGTGCTCCTTCATGACCTCGAACCCGTCGGCGAACGAGAGGTGGCCCATGTGCTCGACGCCGCCCCCGATCACGGCGTCATGGACGCCGGAGGCGACGAGCGCGGCACCGAAGTTGACGGCCTGCTGGGCCGAGCCGCACTGGCGGTCGAGCGTGGTCCCGGGAGTCTCGATCGGAAGCCCGGCCTCGAGCCACGCGTTGCGGGCGATGTTGATGCCCTGCTCGCCGAACTGCTGCACGCAGCCGGCGATCGCGTCCTCGACGACGGAGGGGTCGATTCCCGCGCGATTGATGACCTCGGAGTAGGTCTTGGACAGCAGGTTGCTGGCGTGGGTGTCCTTGTAGTAGCCCTTTTCCTCGTGGCCGCGGCCGACCGGGGTCCGCGCTGCCTCGACGATCACTACCTCACGGCCCTGAAAGCTGCCGTTCTCCATGGGGCCCTCCGTTCGCTCGCTTGGTTCAAAGATATCCGATTGATTGACTGGCCAGTCAAACAAATTCCGGTGATGTGCTCAGCTCCCGCTCGCTCGCGCCTCGAACCACCGGAAATCACGCTCGCTCGCTCCCGCCTCCGCCATCACCGGGTTGGTGCTGGGATGGGCATGAGCACGGTCAGCCTCTCGACGGGGCGGAAGCCGAGCTTCGCGGCCAGGCGCAGCGAGGCGGCGTTGTCGTCGTCGGCGGCCCACACCGGCTGGCGTCCGGTGGTCGCCATGTGGGCGGCGAGCGTCTCGAAGCACGCCGCGGCGTGTCCGCGGCGGCGGTGGCCCTCGAGCGTGTCGATCGCGACGTCCCACAGCGTCTCGGTGACCGCGATCGCCTGGCAGATGCTCACCACCCTTCCCTCGACGTGGCGCACCGTGATCGCCTCCGCCTGCTCGGCCCAGCGCCGAATCTCCTCCGGCTCCGGCAGCCGGGAGACCAGGTCCGGGTCCGGGGGAGCCGACACCATGACGCCGGCCGGCGCCGCTCCCGTCTCCCGAGCCGGCGGCTCCCGGACATGAACCGTCGCCGGGTCGACTCTCCACTCCGGGAGCGCCCGCCGGACCGCGTCCAGCGACTCGAGCTGCACGATCAACTCGAGGTCGTCCGGGACGTCGACGAGGGCCTCCCGGAGCGGGCCGGCCTCCGGCCGGCCGATCACGGCGCCGGATGGGAGATGGGTTCCGACCACCACCGCTCCCTCGCCCCCGCACGCCCTCAGCTCACCTCCCGAGCGCAGCAGCCACCGGGTCTCCACCCAGTGCGGCTCGTCGGGCAGCTTCGCCGCGAGCGCGAGCGGGTCCGCGCGTCGAAGCACGACGGGGCGCGATACTACCGGCCGCCACATGCCCGGCAGCGACCACGATGTGAAGAGCCGAGATCGGCGGTCTCAGCCGTGAGCGGCGGTGCGTACGAGCGGCCGGCGATCGCCGGCAGCGGCGTGATTGCGTGCGGGCTTGCGGCCTGCGCGAGCGTCGCCGGGCGGGTGCACCTCCTCGCGCGCAGCGATGCCGCCGCGTGGCGGGCGGAGGAGAAGGCGCAAGCGACCGCGGCGAAGCTCGAGGACGGGGACCCTGGCCAGGTGCGCGTGACGACCAATGTCGACGACCTGGTGGACTCCGACCTCGTCGTCGAGGCGATCGTCGAGGAGCTGGAGACCAAGACCGAGTACCTGGCCGAGCTGGGAACCGCGTGCTCGGATGCCGACATCGCGACCACCACGTCTTCGCTCAGCATCTCCGAGCTCGGGGAGCACAGCGGTCACGCCGAGCGGCTGTTCGGCCTCCACGTGTTCAACCCGGTGCCGAAGATGGAGCTGATCGAGCTCTGCCTCCCCGAGCGGCTTCGATCCGGTGCGGCGGAGCGGGCGCGCGCGTGGTGCCGACAGATCGGCAAGACCGCGATCGAGGTCCCGGATCAGGCGGGCTTCGTCGTCAACCGGCTGCTCTTCCCCTACCTGTTCGACGCCGTCCGGATGATGGAGAGAACCGGGATGAGCGCGGAAGACGTCGACGGCTGCATGACGCTCGGGGCCGCGTATCCGATGGGGCCGCTCAAGCTGCTCGACTTCGTGGGCCTCGACGTTGCGGTCGCGATCGGGGAGGGCCTGCATCGCGACACCGGCGCCGAGGAGCACAAGCCGCCGCAAACCCTGCGGCGCCTAGCCGCCGACGGCAAGCTCGGCCGTAAGAACGGCGCGGGCTTCTACGACTACTGAACCCGCCTGGCACCGCGAGATCTGCTTGCAGATCTCGCGTTTAGTTCCTACGGGTGCGCGCCTTGCCCTTGCGGCGGGGCTTCGGGCGCGCCTTTGCGCGTGCCGGCTCCGGACGCTGGCCACACAGGTCCCAGACGACGTCGGCCTCGGAGACTCCCTGGCTCTTTGCCGTCCGCGCGACCTCCTGCCAGGGCAGCTCCGCCTCCGGGAGGTCGTCCCAGCGCGCCAGGTCGAGCGCCTGAAGGGAGCGCTGGAGCGCCGGGCCGAGGTGCTCCTGGGCGCGGAGCAGCGCCCTCAGGACTTCAAGCTGCTTGTCCGTTAGCCGGACGATCCACATGCCGGCCTCCTCGCCGTCTCGCTCGCCGGGATGGCCGCAAGCTAGAGGCGTGCGCGGACGGAAGGCCGGGCCGCGTCCGACCGCAAATAGCGCTCGAATCACCCCCGCGGCGGCGGTTCTGCCGGGTTATGCCGTGGCCGGTTGCGGCGGTGGGTGGATGCGCACCGCGACGATCCGGTTCTCGCGCACGGACTCGACCCGGATCGTGTACCCGTCGGCGCGGATCACGTCCCCCCGCTTCGGGAGCCGCCCGAGCTCGCCGAAGACGAACCCGCCGACCGAGTTGTAGGCGTCGCTCTCCGCCTCCAGCTCGATCCCCACGTCCGCGAGATCGCCGAGCGGGACGTGGCCGCGCACGTACCAGTCCCCGTTCGTGAGCCGGCGAACCGCCCCGGTGTGCGGATCGGTCTCGTCCTCGATCTCTCCCACGACCTCCTCGAGGATGTCCTCGACCGTGACGATCCCCACCGTGCGCCCGTACTCGTCCGCGACGACCGCCATGTAGGCCTGCTGGCGCTGAAGCTCCGCCAGGAGGTCGTCCAGCGGCTTGGTCTCGGGGACGATCCACGCGTCGTGGATCGCGGACTCGATCGAGGCCTCGGGGCCCTCCTGCATGTAGAGGCGGGCGAGGCTGTTGTTGTGGACCAGTCCCCGCACCCGGTCGGGATTGTCGTCCTCGATCACGACCAGGCGGGTGTGTCCGGACGAGACACAGCGCCGCAGCGCGCTCTCCACGTCCTCCGAGGCATCGACGGTCACCACCGCCGGGATCGGCGTCATCACCTCGCGCGCCTCCTGCTCGTGGAGATGGAAGACGCCGGTGAGCATCCCCACCTCGCCGGGATCGAGCCGGCCGCGTTCCCCGCCACGGCGGATCAGCAGCCGCAGCTCCTCGGGTGAGGTCTCCTCCTCGCTCGAGATCTCGACCCTGAAGAGCTTGGTGACCAGAAACTGCGCGGGACGGTTGGTCACCACGATCAGCGGATGGAAGGCGGAGCGGAAGAAGCGCAGCGGTCGCGAGATCGCGAGCAGCATTGCCTCGGCACGGGCAATGCCCAGCATCTTCGGCGCCTGCTCGCCGAGGATCACGTGCAGGAGGGTGACGCTCGTGTAGGCGATGGCCAGAGATATGGCGAGCGCGAGCGCATGCCCGAGGGGGCCGTCTAGCACCGGCTCGATCAGATCCGCGATCGCGGGCTCGCCGAGGAAGCCGATCCCGATCGACGCCAGCGTGATCCCGACCTGGGCGGTCGCGACGTACACGTCCACGTGGTCGATCTGCTCGAGGGCCAGCCGCGCGCCGCGGTTGCCCTCGTCCGCAAGCTGCTCCATCCTGGCGCGGCGCGAGCGGACGATCGCGAACTCCGCCGCGACGAAGAACCCGTTCACGAGAACGAGCACGAAGACCAAGATCAGCAGGATTACGGCCAACGGCTACGCCGACGGAGCGCCCGGGCCAGGGATGCAGGTTGTGGCCGCGGACTCGGAGGGTGGTCGTCGTCGTTCATCGCCGACGCGGCAAGGCTAGCAAGCGCGTCGTGGTCCTCAACGAGGGGCGGGTCTTAGACTCGCCTGGATGAACCGAGTCTCCTCCAGCCGCCCCGAAGCGAAGCCTCGCGAGGTCGATCCCGAGCAGCTCGAGGCTCCCTACCTCGACGCGCTGATCGAGTTCGCCGCCCGGGAGCCGGGCCGGTTCCACGTCCCGGGCCACAAGGGCGGGCCCGGCGCCGACCCCGTCCTCGCCGAGGCGCTGGGGATGCCGGCGCTCGAGCACGACATCCCCGCGCTGATCGAGGGGATCGACGCCGGCCCCGAGCCGACGCCCTTCTCGCGCGCGCAGCAGCTCGCGGCGAGGGCGTGGGGGGCGCGCCGAAGCTGGTTCCTGGTCAACGGCGCGTCGCAGGGAAACCACGCCGCGTGCCTCGCGCTGCGCCATTCCGGCCGGCGTGTGTTGGTGCAGCGAAACGTCCACTCGAGCACCGTCGACGGGCTGATCCTCGCCGGCCTGGAGCCCACCTTCATCGCCCCGGTGGTCGATGCCGAGCTCGACATCGCCCACTGCGTCACGCCCGAGGCGCTCGAGGACGCCCTCGCGGCGTCGGGCGAGGTCGTCGGCGCGATGGTGGTTTCGCCGACCTACTTCGGCGCGGTCGCCGACGTCGCCGGGCTCGCCGAGGTAGCGCACCCGCGCGGCGTGCCCCTGCTCGTCGACGAGGCCTGGGGCGCGCACCTGCGCTTCAGCGACCGGCTCCCCGCCTCGGCGCTCGACTCCGGCGCCGACCTCGTGCTCTCCTCGGTGCACAAGCTGGTCGGCAGCCTGACGCAGTCCGCGATCCTCCACCTCGCGGGCGGCGGGCGGATCGACGAGCAGGTGGTCGACCGCTCGGTGACGTTGATCGAATCCACGAGCCCGAGCGCGCTGCTCGCCGGCTCGCTGGACGCCGCGCGACGCCACGCCGCGGTCGACGGGCCGGAGCTGCTCGCCGAGACGGTCGCGGGGCTGGAGCGCGCGCGGGCCGAGATCCGGGAGATCCCGGGGCTCGACGTCCTCGACGAGCGCCTCGTCGCCCAACCGGGGGTCCACGCGTACGACCCGCTGCGGCTCTGCGTGGTCGTGCGGGGGACCGGGGTCACGGGGCACCGGATTGCCGCCCTGCTGCGGAAGCTCGACGACATCAACGTGGAGCTGGCCTCGGAGACGGTGGTCGTCGCGGTGTTCGGGAT
>JBOGZH010000337.1:0-1626 GCA_050697095.1 Solirubrobacterales bacterium | reverse complement strand
GGACCGCACGCCACTCGGGCTGCGCCTCGCGCGCCGCGCGCACGGCCGCGTCCACGTCGTCGGGCCCCGAAAGCGGGACCCGCGCCGTCACGTCGCCGGTCGCAGGGTCGATGTCGTCGAGCGCATCGTCCCCGGCGGCCGGGGCCCACTGCCCGTTGACGTAGTTGTCGAGCGTCGCGACCGCGGTCGTTTCGACCGTGCTCATTCGGGGTGATCTCCTCTCGTGTACTCAGAGTATGGATACCACCACTCCTTCGGGGCGATCTCCGTCTCCACGTGGACGTGCTTCGTCTCCTGGAAGGCCTCCAGCCCCTCCTGCCCCAGCTCGCGGCCGAGCCCCGACTGCTTGAACCCCCCGAAGGGGCCCGCGTCGTTGTCGGTCAGGGGGTCGTTGAACCACACGGTGCCGGCCTTGATCTCGCGCATGCAGCGGACCATCGTCTTCAGGTCGCCGGTGTAGATGTTGGCTCCGAGCCCGAAGCGCGTGGAGTTCGCGAGCTCGATCGCCTCGTCGAGGCCTCGCACTCGGACGATCGGCGCGATCGGGCCGAAGGTCTCCTCGCGCAGCAGATCGGTCTGCGCCGGCGCGCCGGTGATCACGGCGGGGGAGAAGAAGTGGCCGCGCTCCTGGCCGCCGCTGTCTCCGCCGACCACCACCTCGGCGCCGGCCGCGACCGCGGCGTCGACCTGGTCGCGCACCTTCTGGCGTTGCACGGCCGAGACCATCGGCCCGATGTCGGTCTTGGAGTCGGTCGGGTCGCCGATCACGAGCCCGCCCGTGTACTCGACGATCGCCTGGAGGTAATCGTCGTACACGTCATCCATCACGTAGAAGCGCTCCGCCGACGTGCACACCTGCCCCGCGTTCAGGAACGCCGCCCACGCGCCGCCCTTCGCCGCGACGTCGATCCGCTCCGCGACGTCGGAGCAGACGATGAACGGGTCCTTGCCGCCCATCTCGAGGTTCACCCTGGCGATCCGCTCCGCGCACACCGCCGCGATCCGCTTCCCGGTCTCCACGGAGCCGGTGAAGGCGACCCCGTCGACGCGCTCGTCGGCGACGATCGCTGCGCCGACGTCCCCCGCGCCGGCCACCAGGTTGATCGCCCCGCCCGGGAGGTGGTCGAAGCACTCCGCCAGCATCAGGGTGGACAGGGGTGTGAGCTCCGAGGGCTTGCAGACGATCGTGTTCCCGGTCGCCAGCGCGGGGGCGATCTTCCAGGACAAAAGCAGCAGCGGGTAGTTCCAGGGAACGATGCACGCGAACACGCCCACCGGCTCCTTGACGACCATCGAGAGCTGGGTCGACTCGATCGAGGGGATCACGCGGCCGGCCGAGTCGCGGCCGATCTCGGCGTAGTAGTCGAGCGCGGCGGCGGTCCAGCCGATCTCGTCGACGTTCTCGACCAGCGGCTTGCCGCCCTCGGCGGTCATCGCCCCGGCGAGCTCCTCGCTCCGGGCGCGGAGCCGGCTCGCGACCTCGTGCAAGGCCTCGCCGCGCTCGACGGCCGGGGTCGCCGCCCACTCCCGCTTCGCCTCGGTCGCCGCCGCGATCGCGGCGTCGACCTGCTCCTGGTTCGGGACCCCGACCGTGGCGACGGTTTCCTCCGTGTAGGGGTTCTCGAC
>JBOGZH010000336.1:0-11248 GCA_050697095.1 Solirubrobacterales bacterium | reverse complement strand
CTGCGAGTCTGCGCCTGGCTGCGTCCTCAGTCGCCGAAATGGCGCTGCCATTCCGGCTCCCTGCGTCCTTGCCATGCTTGACTCTCGCTCGCCAGAAGCGGGCCACCATTGTCGGACGAGGCACTAGTCTGTCCACCAGTTCGGCGTCATCTCCATGATGTCGGACTGCGGCGGGCCGGTGTTCGGAGCGCCCATGGCGTCGAGCTTCAGCCGCCCGCCGCCGGCGAGGATCGCGGGCGCGTAGCCGAACTTCGGAGCCTGGTCTCGACCTCTTTCAGACTCACGACGGTGTATTCGCTCGTGTCGCCATTCTGGCCCATGCTCAGCTCGGTGAAACGACGATACGCTGCGCTCGTGGCGACTCTCTACGAGGAGATCGTCGATGCCATGGGCGAGCTGCACGGGGTCCACCCCGGATACCGCGCCGCCCACGCCAAGGGGGTCTTCTGCCGCGGGACCTTCACCCCCACCACCGAGGCGCGCGAGCTCACCCGCGCCCCGCACATGCAGGGCGATCCGGTCGAGGTGATGGTGCGGTTCTCGAACGGGAGCGGCAATCCCCACGCGCCGGACGCGGACCGTCGCGACGGGCGCGGGATGGCGGCTCGGTTCCAGCTCCAGGATGGCGAGGCGACGGACATCGTCGCGATCACGATCCCGGTCTTCTTCGTCCGCACCGCCGGGGACTTCCTCGAGTTCCTGCGTGCCCGCAAGCCGGACCCCGAGACCGGGGAGATGGACATGGAGAAGGTGGGCGCGTTCGTCGGCGCGCATCCCGAGACCCAGGCAGCCGTGGAGCTGATCCTGCCGAGCCTCGTGCCCCCGACCAGCTACGCCACCTGCGCCTACAACAGCCTGCACGCGTTCGGGTTCTCAAATGAGGCGGGAGAGCGGCGGTTCGGCCGCTACCGCTGGGAGCCTGCGGCCGGCGAGGGGGTGCTGTCGGAGGACGAGATCGAGTCGGCCTCGCCTAACTACCTGCAGGACGAGCTGGCCGAACGGCTCCACGATGGACCGGTGGGCTTCACGCTGGAGGTGAAGCTGGCGGAAGAGGGCGACCCGCTCGACGACCCAACCCTCCCGTGGCCGGACGATCGCACCACGATCAGGCTGGGAGCGATGGAACTGACCGGGCTCGATTCCGAGGCCGAGAGCGGCGACTTGATCGTGTTCGATCCGACCCACCTCAGCGACGGGATCGAGGCCAGCGAGGACGAGATCCTCGCGACCAGGCCGCATGCCTACGACGTCTCCGCGCAGCGTCGCGCGGCGGCCCGCGACGCGTAGCTTCAGCGGCGCTTGCGCCGCTTGTGCGCGAGAAGGGTCGCGTCCCACACCGGGAGGAAGCGCACCGGCGCCGGAATGTCGGGATCGGGGAGCGGCGCCCGCGGCAGGTCGACCAGCTCCTCGCCGTCCTCGGAGCTGAAGCTGCGCAGACGGAGTCGATCGAGCGCCCGCGCGACCGCCCTCACCGGCATACCCGCCCAGTCCGCGATCTCCCTGCGGGACGCGGGGCCGAACCCGCCGAGATAGCGTCGCAACAGGTGCTCGACGGCGTCGGGAGGCTTGACGTCGCCGGGGCCGAGCCACTCCTCCGCCGCCGCGTACAGGTCCGCGCGGCGGCGCTCCCAGGTCCCCGACGGGGGCGCCCGAACGAGCTCGAGCCACATCCCCACCCCGCGATCAACACGCTGTCCCTGCCGAGAAGCTCCGCGATCTCGGCGCGGCGCATCGGCCCGTCCCGCAGCGCGCGGCGCAGTCGCCGGGCCGCGGCCGAGACCTCGCGCGTGTCGGGATGAGAGGAGTGAGTCCGCAGCCACCACTCCCCACCCGCGACCACAGGCCGATGTACATCGACGGCGCGTACTGCGCCTGGAGGCCACCCATCCGCTCGAGCGCCCGCGGGAGGGGCGATCGCACGCGCTCGAGCAGGAGCTGGCGCGCGAGCAGCGCCCGGTTCAGCTCGCGTTGCGTGAGACTGCGCCCGGCGGCTCCGGCCACGCGCGGAACCTAAGCGATAATCGGTGCCTATGGCGAGCCCGCAGACCGACACGGACGCTGGACGCGACGAGAGTCCGAAGGAGCGCCTCGACCGCAACCTCGACGAGCTGCTGCAGGGCCTTCGGGTCGCGATCACCGGGGTCCAGGTGCTGTTCGCCTTCCTCCTCGTCCTCCCCTTCCAGAGCGGGTTCCCCGACGTCACCGCCTTTCAGGAGAAGGTCTACTTCGCGACCCTGCTCTGCGCCGCGCTGTCCTCCGTGCTCTTGATCGCGCCCTCCGCCCGCCATCGGATCCGCTTTCGGCAGGACGACAAAGCCTATGTCGTGTTCAGCGCCAACCGGCTCGCGATCGGCGGGCTCGCGTTCCTCGGGCTGGGAATGGTCGGCGCCGTGATGCTCGTGAGCGATTACCTGTTCGGGGTCGCGACGACGGTCGTCGCCACCGCGGTCGTCTTCGGGGCGCTGTTCTGGTTGTGGTTCGGCTCACCTTTGGCGCGGCAGCAAAACGACTGAGGCCCAAGGTCAGCCGAACGTGAACGCGTAGCCCTCGATTCCGGGCTCGGGCTCGAGGGTGAGCACGTGGCGCTCGGCGCGCGGCAGCTCGACGAGCCGGTAGAGGCGCTGACCGGACACGGTGACGGCACCGTCGCGGACGTCCTCGCCCGCGAGCCGGTCGGGGATCGGCCGCCCGTCGAGCAGCACGCGCACCTGCCGCGGCGCCTCGGTGGAGCCGAGGACGAGGAACACTCGCCGCGCGCCGAAGCTGACGTCGATCGCCGCGCCGCCGAGCGCCGTCGCCGACTCTCGACCGATCCGCCACCGGCCCCGGTAGGCGAGCGCGTTGAGCGAAAGCCGCTCCGCGACGCGCTCCCCCGCCGACCGCCCGCCGAAGTCCCGGGCGCCGGGGACGATCGGGCCATTGACGAAGCCCTGCGCGCGCTCCGCGCCGAGATATGTCTCAGGGGTGGCGACGCCGGGGTCCGCCTTCTCCGCGGTGGCGCGCGTGCCCGAGCCGAGCCCTCGCTCACCCGCCTCGGCGAGCAGGGAGCGGATCGCGCGCTCGGTGGTCTCGTAGTCGCCCTCGCCGAAGTGGACGTAGCGGACCCGGCCCCGGGAGTCGATCAGGTACTTGGCGGGCCAGTACCGATTCGCGAACGCGTCCCAGGTCCCGTACTCGTTGTCCTGGACCACCGGATATTCGAGGTCGTTGTCGTCGATCGCCCCCTCGACGTTGCCCGCCTCCCTCTCGAACGGGAACTCCGGGGTGTGAACCCCGGCGATCGTCAGGCCCTTGTCCCGGTACTCGGAGTCCCACGCGCGCAGATACGGAAACGTGCGGATGCAGTTGATGCACGTGTAGGTCCAGAAGTCGATCAGCACGACGCGGCCCTGCCCCTGCAGCTCGCTCAGCGACAGTCCCCGCCCCCGGGGGGTGTTGAACCACTCCTGAGTGTCGGTGAACTCGGGCGCGTCGCCGAGCACTGGGAGGGCCTCGCCGCGCTCCGCCTCCCGGGCGCCGCCCTCGACAGCGCCGTGCGCTCCGGACAGCGCGGCGAGCTCGGAGCCGACGGCCTCGCTCTCCTCCAGCGGCTGCGCGGGGCTGCGCAGGAAGGCCGGCAGGTCCTCGGCCACCGCGCGCTGGAATCGCAGGTCGAGGTCGGCGAGCATCACACCCGCGAACGCGATCATCACGACCCCCATCGCGACCTGGATCCGCCCCCGGTATGCGGCAAGCCGGTCGGTGAGCCGGCGGCCCCCGAGCATCAGCGCGTACAGCACGATGGCGGATCCGATCCCGTACGCCAGCGCCACCGCGAGTCTTCCGACGGTGAAGTCCTGCGCGGCGGACACGGTGATCACCCCTGCCAGGATCGGCCCCGCGCACGGTGCGTACACGAACCCGAGACTGCCTCCGAGCAACAGCCCCGACCCGAACCCGTCGGCGCCCGCCGCGTGCGGCGCGCCGGCGAGGCGCGAGAGCCACGCCTCGATCCGGGCGGAGAGCGGGGGAACGAGCAACGAGAGCCCGAACGCGATCAGCACGGCGATCGCAAGCGTGCGCAGCAGGTCGTTCGGCAGGCTGAGCGCGTCGATCACGTACACCAGCGCGACGATCGCGAAGGTGTGGGTGATCGTGAGGCCCGTGACCACCCCGAGCGGCCGGCGGCGGCCGCCGGTGACGCCCGCCGACAGCACGGCAGGCAACACCGGGAGCACGCACGGGGAAAGCGCCGTGCCCGCCCCCGCCACGAACGCGAACCCCATCAGCAGGACCACGCCGTCAGGCTCGCATTGAGCTCTTAAGAGCTTGTTAAGGGCCGACCCCGAGGGAAGCCCCGGGATCGGCCCCTGGACCGCGGCCCTAGACCGAGCGCTGGTAGGTCTGGAACGCAGGCACGGCGAAGCTCAGGCTCGCCGCGAGGAACGCCACCAGCAGGCCCGCATAGCCGGCGATCGAACCGCAGGCGGGTGATGGTCGAGGGGACGCCGGAGCTCCACGAGAAGGCCTGGGAGATCTGGGGACCGATGAAGGAGGACTGGGACGCGCTGATGCGCGGGCCCACGAACCGGGAGCTCGAGTTCCTGCTCGAGTTCATGCGCGAGAGCACCGAGGTCATCCTGCGCCACATCGAGCGGCTGCGCGAGGCGGAGCGCTGAAGCGGCCTCATTCGCCGCGTCTCGCGCGGTACAGCCGCAGCGGCTCGCGGATCCCCTTCAGCCGGCGCGACCCCGCGGCCGACCACGAGTAGCCCTCCCCCGCCGTCTCGCGCACCTGTGGCGCGCACAGCACGCTGCCCGGGTACGCGATCGCGGTGATCCGGCTGGCGACGTTGACCGGCCTCCCGTACCAGTCGCCGCCGCGCGGGAGCGCCGTCCCTCGCGCCACCCCGGCGCGCAGGAGCGGGAACTCCTCGCCCTCGTCCTCCGCGGCGTCGACGAGGGACAGCGCGGCGTCGAGAAGCGGATCGGTGTCCGGCGAGACGAGCATCGCCGCGTCCCCGATCAGCTTGACGAGGCGCACCGGAGGCCCCGCGACCTCGCCCGCGAGCTCGGAGAGGCGGCCGGTGACGCGACCGAGCTCCTCGGTCGGCAGCTGCTCGCCAAGCCGCGTGAACCCGACAAGGTCGGCGAAGCATACGGCGATCTCGGCCGAGCCCGGCAGACGGCCCGAGTCGCGCTCCGCGCGCCCGATCACCTCGCTGCGGATCTGCTCTCGCAGATGGAGATTGAACACGTGCTGAAGCGTCGGGCCGACGATGGGGGCGAGGTTCCGCGCCGCCTCCTCGTACCGCAGGCCAACCTCCAACTCGGTGTCGCCGGGCCGCAGGAGCGCGTCGCCGACCAGGTTGCTGATCGCCGCTGCGATCTGGCCCATGGCCACCCCGATCACCCGGGAGACCTCGAGCATCCCCTCCTCGGGTAGACCGGCGTCCCGAAACGCCCGCATCCGCCTCGCAGCCTCGACGTCGTCGTCGTCGTACACGCGCTCGGCGCGCTCCGGCACCGACAGGCCGAGGCCGCGGCGCTGGCGTTCGAGCAGCTCAACGTCGATCCCGGCTCGCTCGGCGACCTCGACGGCGTTGTAGCGGGGCCCTTCGCCCTCCAGCACGCGCTCCACGGGCAGCAGCGCGAGGCGGTCCTCGGCGACGGCCCGCTTGAGCTCGTCGAGCGGGACGCCCCCCGCGGCGAGCTCCTCGAGCAGCCGCCGGCGCGCCTCGCGCTCGCGCTCGTCCAGGCCCTCGAGCAGCCCCTCGGCCGCGAAGTCGATCGCCACGCGCGCATTCTCCCTGTGCTGAAATCAGCGTGTGGTTCCGGAGGAGTCCAGCGAGTTGCCGATCTTCGAGCTTCCGATCGTGCTCCTTCCCGGGGAGCTGCTGCCGCTGCACATCTTCGAGGAGCGCTACAAGCGCATGATCGGTCGCTCGCTCGACAGCGGCGAGCCGTTCGGAATCGTGTTTCGTGACGAGCCCCGGGGCGCGCGGAACATAGGCTGCACCGCTCGTGTCGCCGACGTGCTGGAGCGCTTCGACGACGGCCGCCTGAACATCGTCGTCTCGGGCGAGTTTCCCTTCCGGGTCCTGGACCGGGCCGACGCGCCGGAGTTCCCGGTCGGCGACGTCGAGCTGATCGACGTCGCGGACGAGCCGGAGGCCGACGACGAGGCGGCGGCGGACGGCGCGCGCGCCGCCTTCGCCGAGTTGCTCGAGCAGGTCTCCGACGAGCACGACGCGGGCGAGGATCTCGGTGACCGCGGCGCGTACGAGCTCGCCGGCCGGATCGAGCTTCCCGGCGACACGAAGCAGCGGCTGCTCGAGCTGCGCTCCGAGGACGAGCGGATGCGGCTGCTGGAGCGCGCCCTGCGCACGGTCGCGGACGCGGTCAGGCGATCGCAGCAGATCGCCGAGGCGGCGAAGGGCAACGGGGCGTTTCCGAACCGGTAGGGCGGCTTCCGATCGCGATCCGACCCGCGGGGGACGTGATCGCAGGATGGCTGGGTGAGGAGCTGGGTAGGGGAAAGGCGGCTGGGTCCCTCGGATCGGGTCGGTACCACCACACGGTCGCTCCCTGCGGCCACTCCATGCGGTGCTGACCTCGTATAGCGACGTCAACACCACACAGTCGCGGATCGCCGCCGAGTGTGGCGTTACCGCTCACCCCCCTGCCCAGCCCCCTCTACCCAGCCCATCGCGCGATCACGTCGCGGGTCCGATGCCGATCGGAAGCCGCCTACAGGACGACCACCGCGCCGCCGCGACGCGGGTCGCCTCCGCCTCGCAGCTGCCCTGAGCCGGGGTCGCGGGCGACCGTCTGGACTCCGCCGAAGAACAGGTTGCGCCGCCGCCACCTCGCGACGGCGCAGCCGCGCCGCTCGAGCCTCGCGAGCGCCTCGGCGTCGACGCCGGGCTCGGCCTGAACGACCCCGTCCTCGAAGTGGACGCGGCCCGCGTCGACCGCGTCCTGCGCGGGCTTCCCGTCGGCGATCAGGCGCAGGATCACCTGGAGGACCGCCGAGCGGATCCGGTTCGAGCCCCCGCTGCCCAGCCCCGCCTCGAGCTCTCCGTCCCGCAGCACGACGGTCGGGGACATCATCGAGGTCATCCGCCGTCCCGCCGGGAGGGCGTGGAAGCCGAGCGGATTCAGGTCCTCCTCGCCGAGCATGTTGTTGACGTGCACCCCGGTTCCGGGCACGAGCATCCCCGAGCCGGTGCCGTTGGAGCACGTGACGGCCGCGCACCGGCCCTCCTGATCGACCGTGGTGATGTGGGTCGTGGATCCGAGCCGGTCACCGCGGTCCGGCGGCTCGTTCGTCGGTGCGCCCGAGGCGATCCGGTCGGCGAGGGAGTCGAGCCGCTCCGGGGCGAGGAAGCGATCCGCGTAGGAGCGCTCGTACAGCCCGGAGTGGAACTCCTCGGTGCGGGCGCGATTGGCCTCCGCCATCGTCGCCACCACCTGCTCGACCCCCACCGCGCCGAGCCGCTGTAGCAGCTCGAGGCCAAGCGCGATCAGGATCCCCCCCGAGGACGGCGGTGGGTTGGTGAGCACGTCGCGCCCCATGAACCTCGCCTGCACGGGCGCCCGGACGATCGGCTCGTAGGCGGCGAGGTCCTCGACGCCGAGCGTCCCGCCGCGCTCGCTCACCCACGCCGCGATCGCCCCCGCCACCTCGCCCCGGTAGAAGGGCTCCGGTCCTTCCGCCGCATAGCGCTCCAGGGCGTCGCCGAGATCGCCGAAGCGGAAGGTCTCCCCCTCGCGCAGGACGCGCCCATCCGGGGCGTAGAGCGCCCGCGTCTCCGGGTACTCGGTGAGGATCGGGTCGAGGATCTTGAAGAAGTAGGCCTGCTCGGCGCTCACGGGGACGCCGTCGCGAGCGAAGGAGACCGCGGGCCGGACCAGGTCCTCCATCGGGACGGAGCCAAAGCGGCGCAGCGCCTCGGCCAGCCCCGCCGCCGTCCCCGGAACGCCGCACGAGGCGGCCCCGATGTTGAACACCTGGGGGGTCTCGTCGAAGACGACCGAGACCGGGACCAGCTCCGCGCCACGCTCCACGCCCGCTCGTCCGGGTACCTCGACGAAGAAGTCCAGCAGCGCGTCCTCGTCCTCGGTGTGGACGAGCATGAATCCGCCCGCCCCGAGCCCGGTGAGCGGGCTCTCGACGGCGAACGAGCTCAGCACCGCGCAGACGGCGGCGTCAACCGCGTTCCCGCCCTCCCGCAGCACCTGGGCGCCCGCCTCCGCGGTGAGGACGTGGCCGGCGGCGATCGCTCCGCGGGCGGCTATCTGTCCGGCTGGAACTCCGGCGCGTCGATCCCGAGGTCCCGCGGGCGCACCTCGTCGCCGGGCGGTGCCATCGGGCGCTCGCGCGTCTCGGGCCGGGTCGATTGGGCTCGCGGGCGGCGGAGCTCGCCGCGCGAGCTGCCGTCAGCGCGCCGGCCGCGGCCGTCGAAGCGCGTGGCGATCACCGTCACCCACACCTGCTCGTCGAGCTCCTCGTCGACGTTGGCGCCGAAGATGATGTTGGCGTCGGGATGCGCCGCCTCCTGGACCACGCGGGCGGCCTCGCTCACCTCGACCAGGGACAGGTCGGCGCCGCCGGTGATCGAGAGCAGGATCGAGCGCGCGCCGTCGACGGACGCGTCGAGGATCGGCGAGGAGATCGCGCGCTCCGCGGCGAACACCGCGCGGCTGTCACCCGTGCCCATCCCGATCCCGAGGATCGCGGCGCCGGCGTCGCGCATCGTGGTCCGGACGTCGGCGAAGTCGAGGTTGATCAAGGCGGGAAGGGTGACCAGGTCGGCGATGCCCTGCACGCCCTGGCGCAGGACGTCGTCGGCGACGCGGAAGGCCTCGATCATCGACGTGTTCCGCGACAGCACGGAGAGAAGGCGCTCGTTCGGGACCACGATCAGCGTGTCGACCTCGTCGCTCAGGGCGTCTATCCCCTCCTCGGCCTGGGTCGAGCGGCGGGTTCCCTCGAACTCGAACGGCCTCGTGACGATGCCCACCGTGAGCGCGCCGACAGTCTGGGCGAGCCGGGCGACAACGGGCGCCGCGCCCGTGCCGGTGCCGCCGCCGACCCCTGCGGTGACGAAGACCATGTCGGAGCCCTTGAGAAGGCGCTTGATCTTGTCCTGCTCGGCGAACGCGGCCTTGTAGCCGAGCGACGGGTCCGATCCCGAGCCCAGCCCCCGGGTCACCTCGCCGCCGATGTGGACGGTGACGTCCGCGGTGCTCTGCTGCAGCGACTGCAGGTCGGTGTTGATCGCCAGGAACTCGACACCGGAGATTCCCGCGTCGACCATCCGGCTCACCGCGTTGACGCCGGCGCCGCCCACCCCGACGACCCGGATCACGGGAATCGGGGGGCCCTGGGAGTCGGCCGCGCGCGACGGGAGCGGATCGCTGCGCCCGTAGGTCGCCCGCGTGTCCTCACCCTCGAGCAGGATGTCCCGGAGGCGCTCGCCGCCCTCGCTCGGGGGATGCTCCTCCGCGTTGGGCGCGTGCTCGTCCTCCATCCGGTAGACGGTCACCTCCTCGCCGTCGATCGACTCGTGATCCTCAAGGGTCTCACGATGCTCCCCCTCGGGACCCTCCGCGGGGGTGTCCGCGGGCTCCTCGTGGCGCTTCTTCGGGGGGGCGCTCCCGTTTTCGGGCCGCTGCGCGACGATCTCGGTGGGCGCTTCGCGCTCCTCCTCAAGCTGCGCGGTCTCGGTCCGCGGCTCGGCGCCGTCGTCGTCGAGGGTGGAGCGGAACAGATCCGCCAACGGCCCCTCGCGCATGCTGGCGCGCTTACGACGCGCCATTCTCCAAGACCTCCTTCGCCAAGTCACGGTAGTACTCGGCCGCGTTTCCCTTCGGATCGTATTTCAGGACCGAGCTGCCCCGCACGGGGGCCTCCGCGAACTTGATCGTCTTGCGGATGCGCGACTTGAACACCAGGTCGCCGAAGTTCTCCTCCAGGATCTCCACCGCCTCCTTGGCGTGCACCGTGCGCGAGTCGAGCATCGTCGGGAGGATCCCTTCCAGCTTCACGTCCGGGTTGAGGTTCTCGCGGATCATCTGCAGCGTGTTCTGGAGCTGGACCAGCCCGCGCATGGACAGATACTCACACTGCACGGGGACGATCACCTTGTCGGAGGCGGTGAGCGCGTTGATCGTCAGCAGCCCGAGGCTCGGGGGGGTGTCTATGCACACGAAGTCGTAGTCGTCTTCGACCTCGGCGAGGGCCTTCTCGAGCGCCCGCTCGCGGCCGATCTGAGTGCTCATCGCGATCTCCGCCCCGGCGAGGTCGATCGACGCAACCGCGAGGTCGATCTCGCGCTCCTGGATCGCCTCGCTGATCGGCGTCCGCTCCACCAGGACGTCGTACATGCTCGTCTCGACCTTGTCGGGGTCAACGCCCTGGCTCATCGTCAGGTTGCCCTGCGGATCGAGGTCCACGGCGAGGACGTTGTGGCCGGACTCCTTGAAGGCGACCGCGAGGTTCAGCGTCGTCGTGGTCTTCGCCACCCCACCTTTCTGGTTGGCGAACGAGATCACCGTCGAGTGCTTGCTCTCCTTGCCGGAGCCCTGCTCCCCCGAGCCGCGCTTCTCGGGCTTTTCGCCCTTGCTCGGCGGGGTCGGCCCGATCACCTCGCTGGGCTCGAGGCGGTCCTCCTCCTCCACCGCGGAACCGGCGGCCTGCGCCTTCTGAGGCGCGCCGCCGCGTCGCGCGGCTGACCGTGATCGAAGCAGGGAAATGCCCATGTGAGGGGCCTATTCGCAGGCTGCCCGCGGTTTCCTCCCGCGCGCGCCAGCCTTGCAATCCCGTCGGACGAACAATTGCCCGGTTTGCGCACAGCCGATTGGGGCAGAATGGCCGGGTGCCCGACTTGCTCGACAAGCGGCTCCTGTTCGTGACCGGCAAGGGCGGGGTCGGGAAGTCGACCGTCGCGCTCGCGCTGGGGATCGCCGCGGCCGAGCGGGGCATGCGCACGATCGTCTGTGAGGTGGCCTCGCAGGAGCACACCTCGCGGGTCTTCCGCCGCGCGGAGGTCGGCTTCCACGAGGTCGAGATGCGGGAGAACCTGTGGACGATCTCGATCGACCCCGACCACTCGCTGCGGGAGTATCTGACGATCCAGGCGCCCATCCGGGCGATGGGCGAGATGCTGTCGCGCAGCCGGGTGTTCACCTACCTCACCACCGCCACCCCCGGGCTCAAGGAGCTGGTCACGATCGGGAAGATCTGGGAGCTCGCCCAGCTCGAC